>JBGTIB010000290.1:0-12992 GCA_041745875.1 Flavobacteriales bacterium
GAGGCCCAGCACGGTCTTCATGGTGCGCACGCTGGCGTAAGGGCCGAAGTAGTCGCTGCCGTCGTTCTCCGGATTGCGCATGCCCTCCACACGGGGAAAACGTTCGTTGCGGATGCGGATGAAGGGGAAGCTCTTGTCGTCGCGCAGCAGGATGTTGTAGCGCGGCTGATGTTCCTTGATCAGGCTGTTCTCCAGCAGCAGCGCCTCGAACTCGGTGGGTACGTGGATCACGCGCAGGTCGGCTATCTTGCGGACGAGCAGGCGGGTTTTTCCATCGAAATGTTCCTTGGCGAAGTAGCTGCCCACGCGGTTGCGCAGGTCCTTGGCCTTGCCCACGTACAGGATGGCACCGTCGGCATCGAAGAACTGGTACACGCCGGGTGTGTGCGGGAGGAGGCGGACCTTTTCGCGGACGTCGAGGGGGTTCATCGGGAACGCGAAGATCGGGGTTGGGACGCGCAGCCAATCACCAACCTCGATCGATGCGCCTGTAGCGTCGACCCACTGGGTCGACAACACGCAACGGTGCAGGTGACCAACACGCTGTTCCCGAAAAGTTGAACGTCATACGCGCTGAAATGCGGGTCGACGGTAAGGAGCGTCAATCCTTCGTGCCGCGCCTGGGCGATCAATGTCCGGTCGAACGGATCTCTATGATGTAACGGCAATAGCGCCAGTTCCAATGTATGGTCCAAGGTGACCGGAAGTAGCTGGAAACCGAACTTGTCCATCGACCCCACCAAGGCTTCGAGGTCAATTTCGATGTCGAGTTTGCCAATGGAACTCTTGATGGCCAGCTCCCAGAAAGTAGCAATGCTTACCACCACCGACGTTGCAGGATCCTCGATGAAACGACGAGCCTCCCCACGTAAGCGTGTATCACCGTTCCACGCCCATATCAGGACGTGCGTGTCCAGCAGAACGGTCATTACATGTAGTCCTTGAAATCGTCCAAGGGCGCGTCGAAGTCATCTGCCATTCGGATCTTACCCTTGAACATGCCGATCGGACGTTTCTTGGGCTGAGGCTCCTTAGGCTTCTCCTCACGTCGCTTCATCAGCAGTTCGATGAAGTCCAACACCTGCTTACGCACATCCTCCGGAAGGGAAGATAATTGGATGTATTGGTCCTGGGCAGCCATGACACGAAGTTAATGCGATCGGCGATGGATAGAACTGTTTGGCTGCACACGTTGCGATCGGTCTTCGCTTTATGCTGGGGTGAAGTGGCGAGCGGGCGAGAAGCGAGTAAATGCCCTGGGCACGGCGCTTTTCGCCAGGGGCATTTACTCGCCACTCGGTGCGCGGGCCGTGTGCGCAGGCACTCGCCACTCGCCACTCATTTTATCCCGAACTACCTTGGCGGTCCCCATCCACCTCCCCATGCAATTCACCGCCGCACAGATCGCACAGCTCCTCCAAGGCACCGTGGAAGGCGAGCCCAACGCGACCGTTACCAAGCTCTCGAAGATCGAAGAGGGTGGCCCCGGATCGCTGAGCTTTCTGGCGAATCCGGCCTACACGCAGTATGTGTACGAGACCACCGCCAGCGTGGTGATCATCGGTGAAAGTTTCGAGCTTTCCGGTCCGGTGAAGACCACCCTGGTGCGCGTGGCGGATGCGCAGGGCGCTTTCGCGAAAGTGCTGGCGATGTATAATACCATCAAGCTGGACAAGAAGGGCATCTCGCCCCAGGCGGTGTTCGAGGAGGGTGCCACCTACGGAAAGGACTGTTACATCGGCGGGCTGGCCTACATCGGTGCCAATGTGAAGCTGGGCAACAACGTGAAGATCTACCCGCACACCTACATCGGCGACAACGTGACCATCGGTGACAACACCACGGTCTTCGCCAACGTGACGATCTACTCCGATTGTGTGGTGGGCGCCAACTGCATCCTCCACAGCGGCACGGTGATCGGCAGCGATGGCTTCCGTTTCGCGACCGGCCCGGACGGTGGTGCGAAGATCCCCCAGATCGGCAACGTGGTGCTGGAGGATGATGTGGAGATCGGTGCCAACTGCGCCATCGACCGCGCGACACTGGGCAGCACCGTCCTGCGCAAGGGTGTCAAATTCGATAACCTCATCCACATCGCGCACAACGTCGAGGTGGGCGAGAACACCTACTACGCTGCGGGTGGGGTGGTGGCAGGTTCCACCAAGATCGGGAAGAACTGCATGTTCAGCGGGCAGGTGGGCATCATCGGCCACCTGAAGATCGCGGACGGCACGATCATAGCGGCGCAGAGCGGTATCAGCAAGGACACCAAACCCGGTGAAGCGTATATGGGCTCACCCGCGTGGGAGGCCGGCAAGTACCGCAAGAGCTACATCCACTTCCGCAACCTGGAGAAGATCGTGGAGCGGGTGGAGAAGCTGGAGAAGATCGCGAAGTAGTATGGTGAGCTATCGGTACCGTCAATGATCGTCGTTGTGGCATGAAGGAAGCCGGACGTTGATCCGGCTTCTTTCGTGAGCGCTGTAGTGCTACGGCAATTGTGCCTGCCTGTTCGAAGTGGGGATCACCCCGCCAATGGTGAGCAGGATCGGGTCGCGATCGTTGTCGGCTCCGGTGTATTTCACCAGTCCGTCCAGATTCACGTCAACGGGATGGTATCCGGTAATGACGGAAGTGGGTGCTTGTCCGCCGATGGTCTGAAGGATCGGATCACGGTCGTTGCCGGCACCTGTGTACAGCACGATGTTGTCACCGTTGGTATCGCCGCACCACAGGCGTGCGGAGTTGCCCACCACCTTGCGGGCTTCGGTCCCCCAGGTCGCCAGAAGGGGGTCCCGGAAATCCACCACATGGACATCCCTGCCCAGCATGTAGCTATCACCACTCATCACGCCAAGGTGGTTCCTATGCCGCAGCACCACGTGGTACAGGCCGCGTTCTGCATCGGGGAAGAAGAGCGGGTGCGTACCATCGGCACTGACCACCCGGCCATCGGCCTGCACGAGAGCGGCCATTTCGTCCAATACCATGATCGGGTTGTCCGGATCGCGCAACTCCACATGCACCCAATCCACCACGGCCGATGCGCCCACGCGCTCCAGCACATGATCGCTCACCGTGGTGTTCAGGCCATAGGGATCGGAAGCCGGGATCAAGCCATTCTGCCGCAGGTCGGTCCGCATTACGGGACCGATCATGGCACCGTCCAGGAAGCCGTTCAGGTCCACCAGCACATCGCCATCGGTGTAATCGTAGGTGCCATCGCTGTCGCGGTCCACACCCATGCGGATCTTGGCGTGATCATGCACCAGCATCCAAGTGAGGGGATTGCCAGCCGCCGCATGGTTCTTCAGTGCGGTATGCGTCACCGGGGTGGCGCCGTTGAGGTCGGGCTGATACTGACTGCCGTTGTAGAAGAAGCCACGCATCTCGCCCTGCCACATGCCCTTCACGATCAAACCCACGTTCGGGAAGTCGTTCGCCAGGGTGCGCAGGAAATCGACGTTCGTCGGGCTGGTGGTCCCTGTTCCATTGGGGATCTCGGGACCATTGATCGTCACTTGCAAGCCGATGGCGGGGTGTGAGTGATTGTCGTAGTGCACCAGGTTCACCCCACCGATCCCATTGTTCAGACTTTGCGGACTGTTCACGGTATCCACACCCCCGTTCCATGCCATGATCTCGGCCTGGTAATCCCCGAAATAGTGGGTAAGTGGACCGGTCTGGTTCACCCAGGTCTCGAAGGCGCCATCGGCCATGAAACCGAATCCGGCCGTGCTGTTGGCGTTGAAGTAGAAGCCCAACTTCTTGTGCGCTGTACGCAGGTCGGCCCCCATGTTCTCGTTCCCCTCCTGTGCCTCGAAATTGCCGCGACCTGTCTGCATCTGGTGGCAGTGCGAGCAATTGATGTTCACCGCCACGAAGATCCTGACACCGGCATTGCGGATCGTCTGGAACGTGGTTCCGGGACCACGCACCCGATCATAAGGGAACTGCGTGCTGGCGTTCATGCGCTGGAGTTGGTAGGGCGGTGCAGTGCCGGTGCCGCTGGTGCGCCAGTTGCGGTAGGGATTGGGACCGTGATAGCAGGCTGCCAGGAAATCGCTGAACTCCTGCATGAGCACAGGGTCGGCCGGGGCGCTCAAACCTTGCAAGTGCTGGAAGGCACCTGCGAAATCATGGAAGGTCTCCTTGTCGCCACGCCAGTGCAGGGCGCCGGTGCCCTTGCCCACGATGTCCAGCAGCCATTGGGTGGTCTTCAATCCCTTCATCGGGTGGAATTCCTTGCCGCCCACCGTGACGATGTCGCCCGAGGGATCACCAAGGTCCCAGGCCAGGCGGTCCCAGCGGCCATCCACGTGGCAGCTGCCGCAGCTGATGTGCCCGGTGCCCGATCCTGTATGCGTGTCATACATGTGCGGACGACCCTTCTTGATCACATCGGGCGTGGGGTCGAAGAAGGTGGTGCGCGCCAGTTCCTCGCCGGTGCCGATATCCACCGTGGAAATGCTCGCATCGAACTTGTTCAACACATAAAAACGCTCGCGCGTTTCATGAAGCTTGATCCCCGTGGGACCCTGACCGACCTTGATGGGATCGGCACCCACACGGTTGCCATTGGCATCAATGATGATCACATTGTTGCTGCCCATGCCGGTGATGAAGCCCTGGGTGCCATCGGCCTTCCAGGCAATACCGCGGGGATCGCCCAGCGACTGTTTGCGCAGTGGCTCGGGAACGGACGGGGTGGCGTAGCTCAGGTGCGGGTTCAGGTCGTTGATGGTGGTACTGGCCTGATTCCCTTGCAGGAATTGCGAAATGTTCACGCGCAGGAACTTGCCGTTCAGGTTGGGTTCGAAGCGGATCTCGTTGGTGGCATCGGTGCCCACCACAGTGACCTTGCCTGTTGCCGGGTTCACGGCCATGGCCATGAGGATATTGCCCAAATGCTTCTGGTAGGTCGTGCTCGCCTCCGTGGGGTTACCCACATCGATCACCGCCACATCATGGTCCACCAGATCCCAACCGTTCATCCGTACACCGGCCCCACCACTTACGATGTTGGTCCAGTTGCCGCCGTTGTCGTCCATCCACTGGCCCGCAGCATTCTTACGCACCACAAGGCTTTGCATATCGGTCTTCACGTCCAAGGCGGGGTTCATCGCCGGTTGGAAGCCGGCCCCGGCGTTGGGCACAGGCAGTACCCCGCCGTAAGGTCCCACAGGCAGGGCCACGTCGTTCTGCACGATCGTTCCTGGTCCGTTCCCGTTCTGGGGCGACTTGAACCCATTGGACATGAATTCGTTCCCCGGGATCACCGTGGTCTGATTCCCGCTCTCGAAGAAGGCGGCGTATACCTTGTTGCCATCCGTACTGACGGCCAGAGCCCGGGGCTGTTCGCCCACCAGCAGCACTTCCGTGGGTGGTGCACTGAGGTTCGACAGGGTGAACACCATCACGCTCTTGCGCTCCGAACAGGTGACGAAGGCCTTGCCACCGGCGAACACCACATCGGCGGGCTCGTCCTCCACCTGCAGGGTGCGTATCACAGCCCCTTCAACCAGGTCCACCACGCTGATATTGTCGCTGACGCGGTTCACCACCCACACTTCGGTATTGGTGCGTGCACGTACGGTGACCGGGTCCATGCCGACCGGAATGCTCCCGACCTGCCGCAGGCCTTCCTCTTCGATCGCAAAGACCTCCAGGGTGTTGTTCGCCGTGTTCACCGCGAGCAGCTTGGTGCTGTCGGGTGTCATGTCCAGCGGATACACATGCGGCGTTTCGAAGTTGGCGAAGTCACTGGCGGGAACACCGGGATACGTGCGATCACCGGCCACTTCATCAACCTGGTCCGTTTCGAAAGCTTCGAAGGCGGAGAGGCCCACGACACTACCGATGAGCAATAGGGAAACGGCGATCTTGGAGCGTTGGGTAATGTGCATCATGGCTTCATTGGTCTTGCAGGTCCATTCGAAAAGACAGGCTCGGGATCAGGAGCTATTCGATGGGTAACGGGTATGGAGCGACGAAAGGACTGGCAAGCTAGTCCGATCTCGATGGATCTGCAAGCATCAAAGCGCCTGATGCTCGTGATGTTAAGCCCAAGTGAAAAGGTCGGGGGACGCAGTGGACCAGCTTTGTGAAAGGGGCACACAACCGACCCTTCAGCGCGAGCGCAGCGTGACCGTTGCTCAATAAACCAGCAACCTGGGCTCGCTCATCTCCTCCATCGCATACTTCAGGCCCTCGCGCCCCAAGCCGCTGTCCTTGATGCCGCCGTAAGGCATGCTGTCCACCCGGAAGCCGGGCACGTTGCCGATGATCACACCACCCACCTCCAACTCGTTGTGGGCTTGTTTCACATGTGCGAAGTTGTTGGTGAAGACGCCTGCCTGCAGACCGTAGTCGGAGTCGTTCACCCTCGCGATCGCATCGTTGAAGTCGATCGCCTCTTCCAAGATCGCCACTGGCCCAAAAACCTCGGCGCAGCTGACTTTCATGCTGTTGCTGGTGCCGGTGAGCAGTGTGGCGGCGTAGGTGTTGCGCTCCGCATCCACGGACTTGCCACCGGCAAGCACTTGTGCTCCGGCCTTGCGCGCTTCCTCCACCCAGGTGCTGATGCGTTCGAAGTGGCCCTTGTCGATGATCGGTCCTACCGACACGGATGCCTCGCTGGGGTCACCGGCCTTCAGCGCTTCATATTCCTTCACGAGCAGATCGCGGAATTCGGCGAACACGGACTTCACAGCGTAGATGCGCTGCGTGCTGATGCAGGTTTGCCCGGCGTAGAGGTTGGCGCCCATGGCCACGGTCTTCGCCACGGCCGCCAGGTCCACGCCTTCGTCCACGATCGCGGAGGCATTGCCGCCTAACTCCAGCGCTACTTTCTTCTTGCCACAGATGCTCTTCAGGTGCCAGCCCACCTTGTCGCTTCCGGTGAAGCTGAGCATGGCGACACGTTCGTCCTTCACCAGCTTTTCGGCCACAGGGATGCCGCAGAGCAACACGCTGAAGGCGCCTTTCGGCCAGCCGATCTCGTCCAGGAACTGGCCAAGGAGCAACGCGCTCAGAGGCGCTTGTGGCGCGGGTTTCAGCACCACGGGACAGCCCACGGCCATGGCGGGTGCCACTTTGTGCAGCACCAGGTTCAGCGGAAAGTTGAAAGGCGTGATCGCCGCGATAACACCAATGGGGAAACGTTTGGTGAAGCCCGTCTTACCCGCACCTGCACCGTAGTCGATGGGCACGCTTTCGCCGGTGAAACGCAGGGCTTCCGAAGCAGCGGTGCGTACGGTGGAGATGCAACGCGCGATCTCGCCCTTCGCGTAACCGATCGGTTTGCCGGCTTCGTGTACGATCAGTTGCGCCAGGGCTTCTTCGTGCTTCACCAGCAAGGTAGCCAGGGCTTCGAGCTTGTCACTGCGCTCGCCGGCGCTCATTTTCCGCAGTACTTCGCGGCTCGCATAGGCCGCAGCGATCGCCTCTTCCATCTGCGCCTCGGTGGCATGCGGGATCTTCGCCAGTTCGAAGCCGTGGTACTTCTCCACCACGGTGTTGAAGCTGCCATCGCCTTCAGAGGACCACTTGCCCGCGATGAGGTTACGCTCGTGGATAAGGGACTGGATGGACTTGGGGAGGGTGGCGGTGGCGGTGGACATGGCAGGGTTGCTTGTGAGGGCAAAGGTATCCTTGCAGGGAAAGGACCCCGGTCATTCCTATCAGCGCAGGAGCATTGGATCCGGATCATGCTTGTCATGTGCCCAGGGGTCAAGATGCGTTCGCCTCTGGCCTCACGCCAAGCCTTTACGCACGGCCATCGCCACGGCTTCGCCCACGCTCTTCACGCGCAGCTTCACGTAAACATGGCCCACATGCTTGTTCACCGTGGGGAAGGCGATGCCGAGTTCCGCCGCGATGCGCTTGTAGGTCCAGCCCTTCACCAGCATGCCCAGGATCTCCTGTTCGCGATCGGTAAGATGGAACTTCTCGATCTCCCTTTCGCGGTCGGGGCCGTGTACCATGCCCAACACGCGGCGCGCCACACCGGGGCTCATCGGTGCGCCACCCTCCATGGCTTCGGCGATGCCGTCGATCAGCTTCAGTGGCGCGGTCTGCTTCAGGAAGTAGCCATCGGCGCCGGCGCGGATGGCGGCGAAGATGCGGTCGTCGTCCTCGAGCACCGTGAGCATGATGATCCGCAGGTCGGGAAACTCCAAGCGCAGTTCAACGGTCGCCTGGATCCCGTTCACGCCGGGCATGTCGATGTCCATCAGCACTACTTCGGGGGAACAGCTCGCCACATCGGACACGGCCGTGCGTGCATCCGCGAAGGCGCCCACACAGGTGGTGGATTCCATGCTGTCCAGAAGCGAACACAGGGCATTGCGTTGCTCGCGGTTGTCGTCGAAGAGGGCCACGCGGATCATTGTAACAAAGGACGTGGAGGAAGGGGCCATCGTCAATGGTCAGATCTAATAGGTATGCTGGGGCTTGAAACGCAGGGTCACGGTCGTTCCTTCGTTGGGCTCGGATCGTATCGTGAGCTTGCCGCCGATATCCTCCGCACGCTGGCGCATGCCTTGTAGTCCATTACCGCCGAGCGTGCCGTTGCCGAGGGTCGCTTCCGCAATGCCCTTTCCGTTGTCGGTGATCCGAAGTTCAAGGCCCTCCTCAGCGTTTTGCATGGTCACTTCCAATCGGTCGCATTGCGCGTACTTCGCGGCGTTGTTCACCGCTTCCTTGAAGATGAGGTAAAGGTTCTTGCGCTCGTTCATGTTCAGCTTCATGCTGCGGATGCTGTCATCCACATCCAGGCGCAGGTCCCACTGCTCGGCATCGGCCAAAGGCCCGGTATAGGTCTGCATGCGATCCAACACATCACCCAGTTTATCGTAGCGGGAGTTCACGCTCCACACGATGTCGTTCATGCTCTCCATGGCCTGTGCGCTGTTCTCCGCAATGCGGTCCAGCATGGCGCTTTCCTCGGGTTTGCGTTCGGCCTTGCTGCGGTTCACCACTGTGCTCAGGATGGCCACGCTGCTCAGGGTGCTGCCCACTTCATCATGCAGGTCCAGGGCGATCCGGTTACGCATCTCCATCATGGCCCGCACCTTGCCCAGGCGGTAGCGTAACAGGGCATACACACCTGCGGCCACCAGCAGGATGGCGCCTGCGATGGCCCACCAGCGCAGGTGCCAGGGGCGGACTACGCTGATGCGCAAGGCCAGCTGCTGGTCCACCCAATCGCTGCCGCCGCTTTTGGCGCGGATGCGCAGTGTATGGTCGCCATAGGGCAGCGACACGAAACGCAGGTTGGGCTCGCGTTGCACGTTCCAATCCTCGTCGATGCCATCGATGCGCCAACCGTACAGGATGCTCAAGGGGTCCTCGTAGCTGAGCAGGGCCATTTGGATGGTGAGGAAGCGGTGATGCGGTCGCAGTTCAACGCCATCCGTTCGAAGTGCGGTGTTGCGAAGGTCCTCGAGTTGCTCCTCCTTGTCATCATAACGCGTGATGGAAGAAAGCACCAACGGGGCTTCCCGGCTCTTGGTCATGCTCACCACCTCCTCCGGGTGGAAGGCGGTGATACCGTTCATGCTCCCGAAGTACATCCGGCCATCGGGTCCCTGTGTATGGGAAAGTCGGTTGAACTCATTGTCCGAAATACCATCCGCCGTGGTGTAGATCCCGATCTGTCCGGTGCGCGGATCGTAGCGTGCGACGCCACCGTCGGTGGGCACCCACATTTGTCCATGGGCATCGGGGTACACCGCATACAACCCATTGCTGGGCAGGCCATCGCGGCGGGTGATGTTGGTGATCGATCCTTTGCTCCGGTCCCAACGGATCAGTCCATTGCTTGCGGTGCTCAACCAAAGGACTCCATTATCATCCTCGTACATGTGGTTGAATGCATCGGCCGGCAGATGCGATCCTTCCGAACCCAGACGCCACAGGTTGATGAAATTGCCCTGCCGATCAAGTTCACACAGGCCCACATTGGTGCTGGCCCAAATGGTGCCTTGGCGGTCCTGGTGGAAGTGCGTGACGGTGGCACGATCAAGCCGGGTGTGTTGCGGGAAAGAGATCAGCTGATAGCCGCTCAAGGTGGTGTCCGTCCATGCGAGCCCTTCGTCCAAGCCCAACAGCAAGCGCCCGTCCGCCATCGGCAGGATGCTCCACACGAAGCGCGTGTGGGTGTCCATTTGCTTGAGGCTGCCATTGCCCTTGAAATGAAAAAGCGTCTGTCCTTCGGAGGACCAGTATCCACCGTCGCCATCGGATCGCAATACATAGCGGAGCGTGACCGAGGCGGTATCCCGGCCCTTCGCAATGCCTGTCCGGAGGTCCACACGCCAGTGGCCAAGTAGTTCCGCATGGGCGAGGAGCGTATCTCCGTGGAGGAGCAGGCCCCGCATGCTGCGGCCCAGGAGACCCGGCGTGCTGCAATACCGCTGGAATGCCGAACGGCCGACACGTACGCACCACAAACCCATGTCGGTGGCAAGCCAGGTGTTGCCCATTTTGTCGTACAGGTAATGTTTCAATCCCGAGCCCAATCCGGGATACTTGGACAACAGGTCGAAAACCTCCAAGGCCTCCGTGGGGTCATCTCCGGCTTGCATGCGCCGCACCTGCCCGTCCACCAACCACAGGTCGTCAAGCAGAGGAAGCCTTTCGCCACCATACGAATTCCAGAAGTCGATGACCTCCTTCCCCAATTCCTTGGGGAACCTGCGTAGGGTACCTTCCGGAGAAAGCCAGAACTCGTAGGCGCTCTCGTCCGACTCCAGTTGGGCTTTGAAATAGAGCCCTGTCGATGATCGCCGCATGTCCATGTTCAACACGTTCCCGATCGGACCACTTCGGTATTTGTCCTCTGATGTTTCCAACACTTCGCCCTGTGTGCCGATCACCACGAACTCCTGGTAGGCCTGTCCGCGCAGGTAACGCACGCAATGCATGCCGCCGTTCTTGTTCACCATCACAGGGCGCAGCACGCCATCGGTGGCCACGGGTGTGACCTCGAAGCCTGCGGCTGCCGATCGGTACATCAGCAACTTGCCCTCGGTCCCCATCAGCAGACTGCCATCATGCAGTTGAAGCGCCTTTCCCGCCAACTCGTCCGCACGGCACGGCGCCTTGTCACCAAAATGTTCGGCGAAGGTGGACACCTGGCCTGTGGCTGGATCAAGGATGTCGATGGAGGCCACGTGGCCATCCGAATAGCGCCCGCGTGCCACCAACCAAAGCAGTCCGTCGGCATCGGGCCAGATGGTGTTGATGGCATTGGTGCTGAGACCTTCCGATGTGGTGTAGGCCTTGAAGGTGTATCCATCGAAACGGAGCAGACCCGCCGGCGAAGCGATCCACAGAAAACCCTCCCGGTCCTGCGCCACCTGTGAGGCTTCGCGGTGCAGCAGGCCATGCTCCGGACCGAATTGGCGAACCGAGACCACAAGCTCCGCCTCGTTCACCGCGCGCTGTGCCACACAGCAATGCGTTGTGATAAGCAGGATGGTCGAGATGAGGCAACGCACCGGTTAAGGATCTGGGTTCAGGCTCCACAAGCTTACGATTCCACACGGATAGTTAGGGTCCGGTATTAATTGTAGTACTTGATGAGCGCCCGTGTTGTGTGTTGGTTCGGATGCGATCGTAAACGACCAATGACACGATATCACGAAGCACGCGATCGCAGGCCGCCATTGCGCACTTCGGCAGCGACAAGAAGTTCAAGGATGTCCGCGACGCGTATCGGAGCTATTTGGTCGCGAACGAACGGGAGATCGCACGGATCCGATAGACCCTGCCGCAACTCATCCGCATGATGCAAAGGGGTCCACGGGGTCCTTGCGACATTGGCCTTTTCTCACTTCGCCAGGTAGCGCCCCACGGGCCGTAGCAAGGTCACCTGCACCATTTGCTCCTGGAACTTCTTGAAGCCCACCTCTACGGTCTTGCCTGGCCACACCAACTTCACGGTACCTCGACCCAGGTCGTATGCTGCGGTGTACAACGTGCCGAAGCCGCGCAGGTATTGCTGGTAGTACAAGGGAGGGCGCAGGAAACGTTTCAGCAACTGGGCACGGTCGATGTTGTCGTCCAGCAGGCATTCCTCCAGATAATCGCGGCGGTACACGGTCTGTGTGAAGGCGGCGTACTCGTCCCATTCCACCTGCTCCTGGTGGTTGGTACAAACGGGTCGTTCCACCACGCTGGCCGGACGGTCGGGGTTCACATACACCACGGCATAGTGACCGGCCTTGTCCAGCAGCAACACGTTGTAGCTCATGTGGCAGGGAATACGCTTCAGTGCTTCCACTGCTTCGGCCACGTTTCCACAGGTCTCCAATACGTAGCGCACGATCAGCGGAATGCCGAACCCCTCGCCGCTCACCTTCCGGCCACCGAAGGCCAGCGCGGCGCCGAGCCCATCACCGTTCATGCCATCGAGTACGCCCCAGGCACTGTCCTGGATGCCGATCACGGGTTTCAGCCAGTTGGTGTAGCGCATGCGACCATCGAAGAAACGCGGGTCGTAGTCGTAGTTGCGGATCAGTGTGGGATTCCCGCGTACCCATGCGGCCTGCGAACAACCGGCCATGTAGGGCGGTGGGTTCCACATGCTCAGGAAGCGCGCCTCAAGATCACCACCACCGGCCAGTTCGCAGAGTTGCCCGTAGGTGGGTATCAGCTCGGGCATGTATTGCTCCAACATGTTGCTGCTGGTGGTATATCCCGCCCGCGCCTCGATGCCTTCGCTGAGGAACCAATTCTTGTACAAGGGCCACACCCGATGCCAGAAGCGCTGCCAGCGTAGGCTGGGCTTGGGTTCGTGGATGAGTTTGAGTTGTACGAACATATTACGCAGCTGTAGAGTAGCGAGTGGTGAAGGAGTGGCGAGTAGCGAGTGGCCGCCCACAGGGCCTGCCCGCCGAGTGGCGAGTGAATGCCCCACGCGAAAAGCATTGGCTTTGGGAATTCACTCGCCACTCGTCACTCACCACTCGCCACTCCTTCATTAC
>JBGTIB010000291.1:0-7211 GCA_041745875.1 Flavobacteriales bacterium
GTGGTCGGCTTCGGCTTTTCTTCGGGTGCAATATTGGAAGCTGTTCCCAATTCCGCCTCTCCGGTAGGACGTAGTACACGTTCGCCCTTCTTATTGGTGGTGACCATGACGGTGTATTCCTTTCCCAATGGGAAGTAACCCGGCTTACGGAATTGAGGGATCGAGCTATCCTCGAAGCGCAACATGACCACGGGGGTCTCCGTGCGGATCCCGGTGGCGATCACCCGGGAAGCAGGTGTTTCGTTCTTCACGTCACCGTCAATGATCAGGGTGAACTTCGTGCCGTCGTCGGCAAAAATGACCAGATCGGAAGTTTGAGCGTGAGACAGGGAAGTGGCGAAAAGGGCGACGAATGCGAGGGTGGTTATACGGTTCATGGCCATTTGGATCGGTTGGCGAAGTTAGAAGTTGGTCCCGGCCGGGCAAGGCCTATGCCAAAGCCAAGAAATATCAATACGGGCAAGGCTTTCGTGTACAATACCCGTTCTGGTTCGCATCTTCGCGCCCTGTGTTACTTAGCCATCTACGTTTCCTTCCATGCGCAAGATCCTGATCCTCGGAGCGGGCCGTTCTGCATCCTCCCTGACCCGTTATCTCATCGACAAAGCCCCTACTGAGAATTGGGGGATCACCGTTGCGGACCGCGACTTGGAAGGCGCAAATACCTTGGTGGCCGGAGCTGATAAGGCCGCGACTGCCGTTGCCCTGGATGCCGCTGATGACCGATCGCGGCAGCAAGCGATCGGTGCGCATGACCTGACCATCAGTATGCTTCCGGCCACCATGCATATGGAGGTGTTGAAGGATTGTATGGCCCTGGGCAAACATGTGATCACACCCAGTTATGTCTCCGAGGCGCAATGGGCCATGGACCGCGACCTGCGCGAGGCGGGCATCGTGGCGATGAGCGAACTCGGCCTGGATCCGGGGATCGACCACATGAGCGCCATGCGGATCCTGGACGGCATCAAGACAGAAGGTGGTTCCATCCACTCCTTCGAGAGTTACACCGGCGGTCTGGTGGCACCTGGAAGCGATGACAATCCCTGGGGTTACAAGTTCAGCTGGAACCCGCGCAATGTGGTTTTGGCCGGACAGGGAGGCGCAGCCCGATTCATTCAGGAAGGGATCCTGCGCTACATCCCCTACCACCGCCTTTTCATGCGTCACGTGCCCATGGAGGTCCCTGGCTACGGGCGCTTCGACGGGTACCCCAATCGCGATTCCCTGAAGTACCGGTCGCTCTATGGCCTCGACAATATCCCTACCCTCGTGCGTGGAACATTACGACGTGAGGGTTTCTGCGCAGCTTGGAACGTGTTCGTCCAACTGGGTTGTACCGATGACAGCTATTCCATGGAATTGCCGCGTGGCATGACCTGGATGGAGTTCTTCAACACCTTCCTTCCGCCGGATCCAAGCAACGACATGCGAGCTAACCTCGCCGCCTACCTCGATCTGCCCTTGGAGGGTGATGTGATGAACAAACTTGAATGGCTCGGGGTCTTCGCTTCGGCGCCCTGCGGCATGCATTCCGGCAGTCCTGCTGCCATTCTGCAACATCTGCTTGAAGGCATGTTGGTGCTGCGTCCTGAGGATCGCGACATGATCGTGATGCAACATGTCATCGGCCATGAATTAGGCGGACGAATATTGCGCACAACTAGTTCGCTGGTGGTGGAGGGCGAAGATCGACGCCATACCGCCATGGCACGGACGGTGGGCCTTCCTGTGGCCATCGCAGCGAAGATGGTGCTCAACGGGAACATCCGGGATCGTGGCGTGGTCCTGCCTTTGAAGCCCGAGATCTATCTGCCGATCCTCGGTGAACTGGAGGAATACGGCGTTCGTTTCGAAGAGGAGGTCGTCAATATCGAAGGGTGACGGATCGTTCCTTTAGAAACCCGGCATCAGGTCCGCGATAAGCTCGCGGTACTCGGGTGTGTAGTCGAAGGGTCCAGTAGCCTCCACGGTGAGCTCCTCCTCGCGCACAGGGCCCTCCAATTTCGACAGTTCGATCAGGGAGCGTTTGGCGGGCCGGTGTGCCACGTAGCAAACGCGACACCGTCGACGCAGATGCAGGCCATGTTCCCCGGCCTCCTTCAGGAACTCGGCTTCGCGCAACACCGGTAAAATGACCGC
The DNA here is from genome assembly GCA_041745875.1 of Flavobacteriales bacterium. Classification (GTDB taxonomy): domain Bacteria; phylum Bacteroidota; class Bacteroidia; order Flavobacteriales_F; family PHOS-HE28; genus PHOS-HE28. The sequence continues at coordinate 2,143 of JBGTIB010000291.1, forward strand.
CATGCGCCCCTCCGAGGCCGAAAGTCGTTCCATGCTGGACAACAGATCCGGGAAATGCAGTTCGCCACTGTGCTTCGCCACACCCACACGCTCATCGGCAGGGCCCAGGTAGCCACTGTAATAGGGTGGATTGCACACGATCAGATCGTATGGTTCCGCAGCATGCAACCGGCGAACATCCATACGATGCACCCGAATACGCTCATGCCAGCGACTTGCGGCCACATTCTCCGCAGCCTGTTGGGCGGCAGCATCATCGATCTCGACGGCATCGATCCGGGCCATCGGGTTTCGCTGCGCAGCGATCAGTGCCAACAGACCGGTGCCACTGCCGATGTCGAGAATGCGCTGCGCTCCACCGTAGTCGCACCACGCACCGAACAAGACGCCGTCCGTGCTCACCTTCATGGCACAACGGTCCTGCCGGATCACGAACTCTTTCGCCCGGAACACGGACCGGTTCTTTAGGTCACTGCTCACGGTAGAGTTCGATCAAACCCGGGGGAGTGCGCACCAGCAAGGCGCTGTCCTCCGGGTCGATGCCCAGGATGATCCCCTCGGCGATAGGCACCATCACTTCCTGCTCACCCAGCAGGATCACCAGCACCGGATTCCGCGCAGTGCCTTCCAGCCCGGTCACTTCCCCCAGTTCCCCGTGCTCCACATCGCGCACCAACATGCCGATGAACTCCTCGGGATCCCAGCTTTCATCACTTCCATCCGCAAGGAGGCCGGGGGGGGCGTACAGATCGCGGCCCACCAAGATCCCTGCGCTTTGTGGATCATCGAAGTCATCGAATTTCACCAACACCCCTACCCTCCCCTTATCGTGCAATGCACTGAAGAAGAATGGCACTTTCTGCCCCTCGATATCCACGAACAAACAGCCGTGTTGCACCAGATCGTCCAGGTCGCAATCGTCCAGATGTACGGTCAATTCACCTTGGTGGCCCCACGGTTTTCCCAGGCGCCCGATATGGTGCAGACTCTCCAGGTCCATGGTTGAAAGTTAGGCTGCGCCGTTCAATGCGGCCCCTTCGATCAATGCGCGCACAAAAAACAAAGCCCGCATCAGGTCCGATGCGGGCTTCATTGTGGTTGTAGTGATGATCACTCGGCCTTGGGCTCCTCTGCATCCGGAGCTTCAGCGGCAGGTGCCTCGGCAGCAGGTGCTTCAGCAGTGGCCTCCACGACAGCGGCTTCCGCTTCCTGGGCGGCCTCCACTTCAGGAGGTGCCTCGGCTTCGGGCTCCATCGCGGGCGGGGCCGATGCTGCGGCAAGCTTCGCACTGAGGGTGGCGGCCATGGCGGCTGCCTTCTTGTTCTCGGCGTCCAGTCGTGCCTTGAGGGCCGCATCCTTTCCTTGCAGGAGCGAGTTCTTCTTGGCTTCGATCTTCGTGTTCTTCTCGTTCAACCAGATGTCGAAACGGCGATCGGCCTCTTCCTGGGTGAAGGCACCTTTCTTCACACCGTTGGAGAGGTGGTTCCTGTAGACCACACCGCTGTAGCTGAGGATCGCCCTGCAGGTATCGCTGGGTTGAGCACCTTTCTGAAGCCAATCCAGTGCTTTCTCACGGTCCACCTCGATGAAGGCGGGGTTCTGGTTGGGATCGTATGCACCGATCCTTTCGATGTACTTCCCGTCACGTGGTGCACGGGAATCGGCCACCACCAAGTGGTAGTAGGGCCGGCCTTTCTTGCCTTTACGCTGAAGGCGGATGCGAGTTGGCATGTCGCGTTTGTGTTTGAATGTCCCCGGAATTGGGGGTGCAAATGTGGTGTTTTCCGGGGAGATCACCAAACCTGGCCTTCCGTCCCGTTCTCAGGAGGCACTTCAGGAAGCATCCCCACCTTTGTGCCATGCGCTTCGCATTGCCACTGTGCCTCCTACCCATCGTGGCTTTCGGGCAATCCTTCCATGAACCCGCTCTGATCCCCAGGCCTGCGGAACTTGCACCCATGCACCGTACCCTGGGCATGGAGTGTCCCTGGAACATCGTGGGGCATCCCTTGGTCGATCCGAAGTTACTGGCCACGATCAGCGCGGAGTTCCTGGCCCAGCACCCGAACACGGAAATGGACTGTGTAGATCCGGTTCATATCGCCTTTGACCTGTTCACTCCGGATACCATCCTGCCGCCTGAATGGTATGTCCTTGCCGTTGAACCAGATGGTATCCGGCTCGCATCACCCACCAACGAAGGCCTGTTCCGGGGGAGCCGCACCCTGTTGCAACTGCTGGAACAAAGCCGCAGTACGGGACGCCTGCCCTTGTTGCGGATCAAGGACCACCCGCGCTTTCCCTGGCGTGGCATGCACCTCGACGTATGCCGCCACTTCTTTCCGGTGGACTTCGTGAAAAAGTACATCGACCTATTGGCCCGGTACAAGATGAACACCTTCCACTGGCACCTCACCGAGGACCAGGGTTGGCGGATCGAGATCAAAAAATACCCAAGGCTGACCGAGGTTGGGGCGTGGCGGAATGGCAGCCAGATCGGCCCATACGCTGCACAGACCTTCGATACCCTGCATTACGGCGGCTTCTACACGCAGGAGGAGATCCGTGAGGTTGTGGCCTATGCGTCGGCACGGTATATCACCATCGTGCCCGAGATCGAAATGCCCGGACATGCCATGGCGGCGCTGGCCAGCTACCCGCACCTGGGCTGCACCGGCGGACCTTACGAGGTGCAACAAGGCTGGGGCGTGTTCGATGATGTCTTCTGCGCTGGGAACGACACTGTGTTTACCTTTCTGGAGGATGTGCTCGGCGAGGTGATGGATCTCTTCCCCGGCGAGTACATCCACATCGGTGGCGACGAATGCCCCAAGACCCGCTGGAGGGAATGCCCCAAATGCCAGGCACGCATGCAGGCCGAAGGACTGAAGGACGAGCACGAACTGCAGTCGTATTTCATCCAACGCATCGGGCGTTTCGTTAACAGCCGTGGGCGCAAGATCATCGGTTGGGACGAGATCCTGGAGGGAGGCCTGGCGCCGAACGCGGCCGTGATGAGTTGGCTCGGTACCGAAGGCGGGATCGCAACCGCCAAGTCCGGTCACTTCGCCGTGATGAGCCCCAACAGCCACTGTTATTTCGACCACTACCAGGGTGATCCAACGCATGAACCGCTTGCCTTTGGCGGGCACACGACCGTGCAAAAAGTATACGGCTACGAGCCCATACCGGAAGGACTTTCCGAGGAGCAGGCCGGGTACATCCTTGGTGCGCAGGGGAATGTCTGGACCGAATACATCCTCACCCCGGAGCATGTGGAGTACATGGCCGTACCGCGTTTGCTCGCATTGGCTGAAGCGCTGTGGACACCTGATGAACTGCGCGATGAGGCGGACTTCATCCGGAGGCTGGGAGCCGAGTTCTCCATGCTCGATACATTGGAAGTGAACGCCAGCACGAGTCTGTACCAAGTAGCATTTGAAGTCCTTCCGGGAAGCATGCCAGGCGAGATCCTTGTGCGAACGCCATTCGCCGGAACAGGAGGAGTCAAAGTGTGGCGGGCGGCGGAAGTGCCGATCGAGGTAGGTGGAACCGGCATTGCCCTTCAAGAAAGTACCATCCTTCAAGCGCATGGGATCGTCGACAACCCGTCCATCAGACCGGATACATCCACCCTCGAACTCGTCTTCAACCTTGCCACGGCACGCCCCGTCACCTTGAGCAATTCACCCCACGAGCGTTTCAGCAAGGGGGGCGCCTTCACCTTGGTGGACGGCATCAGCGGAAGCAGCCGCCGGGTTGACAACGAGTGGCTGGCTTGGAAGGAGGATGTCACCATGACCGTGGATCTGGGCAGGGCAACGGACGTTTGCTACATCGGGATCGGAGCCTTCGGCGATACGCATAGCTGGATCCATCCTCCCAAGGCCGTGTTCATTTCAACAAGTACGAACGGCAAGCGCTACGAACCGGTAGCCGAAGTGGTGCCACCCGATCCCGCGGATGGTCGAATTGAATTGGGTAGCGATGTTCAAAGAAAAGCCCGCTACATCAGGGTTGAGGTGAAGTCCAATGGCATCATACAAGAAGGCCTACCCGGTGTTGGTGAAGCTGCCTGGCTATTCCTGGATGAGCTTGAAGTGCGATGATCAACGACCTTCGCGCCCGACCTGCATGAACAGAACGCTACTTCCCCTTCTCGCCATCCTTGCTGCGCTCCAATTCCAAGGACAGTCCGTGGAATTCACCCGCGCCGATACCCTGCGCGGCAGCATCGGTCCGGAACGGGCATGGTGGGATGTGATGAAGTACGATGTCTGGATCCGGCCCAACCTTGAGCAGCGCAGCTTGCAGGGTCGCACCACCCTGTTCATCCAGGCTCTATCGCCCGGCCAACGCATGCAGATCGACCTGCAGCAACCCTTGGTGGTGGACAGTATCACCACCGATATGCCCGATACAAGCCGTACGGTGCACACGGACCGACGCATTGCCTTCACCCGGGAGGAACATGTGATCCTTGCCGATCTACCCGACCTATTAGAGAGCGATGCCCAGGTGGCGATCACCGTGTATTACCACGGAACACCGCATGCCGCAAGGAACCCGCCGTGGGATGGTGGATGGGTCTGGAACAAGGACCCCAACGGCAACCCTTGGGCCACGGTGGCTTGTCAGGGGCTTGGTGCCAGTGTGTGGTATCCCTGCAAGGACCACCTGAGTGATCAGCCCGATCTGGGAGCGGCGCTGCATATCGTGGTGCCCGACACATTAGTGGCGGTTGGCAATGGACGATTGCGAGGCACCACGCACAATCCGGATGGCACCTCCACCTGGCACTGGGCTGTGAGCCAGCCCATCAACACGTATAACCTGGTGCCCTACATCGGCAAATACGTGCATATCGAAGAGAGCCATGCCGGCGTCAAGGGACGCTTGAAGTTGGACTACTGGGTGTTGGATGACAACGAGGAGATCGCGCGCGAACACTTCAAGCAGGTGCATCCGATGTTGGATTGTTTTGAGGAGTGGCTGGGGCCATACCCCTACTACCGCGATGGCTACAAACTGGTCGAAGCGCCGCATCTTGGCATGGAGCACCAGAGCGC
>JBGTIB010000292.1:0-4557 GCA_041745875.1 Flavobacteriales bacterium
GTCCATCCGCGTCCATCTGCGGTTAAAAACCCCAATGACCGCCGAAGGCGGTGTCGATCAAGAAAGAGGTCGATCGACCTTGCCAGTGACCCAGAAGCGAAGCCCTAAGTTTGCCGGCGCTCGAAATGGCAGTCCCCTACCGCAAACTTGGCATCATCCGCGAGGGAAAGCACCCCGCCGATCGTCGTGTTCCGTTGACCCCGGCACAGTGCCAGACCGTGCTGGACCGATACCCGGACCTTGATCTGGTGGTACAACGCAGCGCGGTCCGTGCTTTCACGGACGATGAATATGCTCGGGCGGGCATCACGCTGGTGGACGACCTGCAGGACCGCGATCTCATCCTCGGGATCAAGGAAGTGCCGTTGGAGATGTTGATCCCGGGCAAGAGCTATTTGTTCTTCAGCCACACCATCAAGGAACAGCCGCACAACCGCAAGCTGATGCACGAAGTGATCGAGAAAGGGATCACCCTGATGGATCATGAATTGCTCACCGATGAGCATGGCGACCGGGTGCTCGCCTTCGGATACTGGGCAGGTGTAGTGGGAGCCTACAACGCCTTTCGCGCATGGCAGCTGGTGCATGGCGGCCCCGGATTGAAGCCAGCCCATGCCTGCCACGACCTCGAAGAACTGGAACGTCACCTGCGCGCATATCCTCTTCCGAAGGATCTGCGCATCGTACTTACCGGCGGTGGTCGTGTGGGCAAGGGTGCCATGGGCGTGCTTGAAAGAGCGGAGGTCCGCCAGGTGTCGCCGCAGGAATTCCTTGAACAGGACCTTACCGGGCCGAGCTACACTGTGTTGGGTTCCTCTGACCTGTATGAAAGGGAGGACGGGAAGGACTTCGACAGGAAAGCCTTCCACAACGATCCTACCGGACACCGTGCGCGATTCAAACCATACACGCAACGGGCGCAGCTTTACATGTCCTGCCATTACTGGGATGCACGTGGCCCGAAGATCCTGACGCGCGAGGACCTTGCCGATCCGCGATGCACGATCCAGGTGGCGGCCGACATCAGTTGCGACATCGACGGCCCCATCGACAGTACCGTACGCGCCAGCAGCATTGAGGACCCGTTCTACGGCTACGACCCTTCCTCCGGAAAGGAGACCGAAGCAGGGACGCCCGACACCACTACCGTGATGGCGGTGGACAATCTGCCCTGTGAATTGCCACGCGATGCATCGGAAGCATTCGGTCTTGACCTGATGATGAAGGTGCTGCCCAACCTGGTGGTGAGCGACGAAGGTGGCATGATCGAGCGCGCCACCTTGGTGAAGGATGGCCGCCTTGCCGAGCGCTTTGCGCACCTGAAGGCCTACGCAGAGAAGTGAGCGCAGGCGATCATTGCAACGGCTCCATCAAACGCTACTTTTATCCAGCGACGATCAAAAAGGACCGTCACCCGAGTCATGACAACACTTCATGTATACATGAGAACCTTGGCCCTGCTCGCGTTCGCAACCTTGAGCACCGGCTGCATGTTCAGCGACATGGTCCAGGGGAGTGGCAAGGTGGAGCGCCGCACATTGGACGTTGCGGAATTCGATGCGATCGTGGTGCGCGGTTCCATGGACGTAATCTTGACGCGCTCCGAGCAACGCTCCGTGGAAGTCGAGGCGCAACCGAACATCGCGGACCTGCTGAAGACAGAGGTGAGCAACGGCACCTGGACGATCTCCACCACGGAAGGGTACAGCACGCGCAAGGACTTCATCATCCAGATCGCGGTGCCCGAACTAAAGCGGGTGACGGTGGAAGGTTCCGGTGATGTGAAGAGCAAGGACATCTTCCCGGCAAAGGAGATGAGCGTGGAAGTGAAAGGCAGCGGCGACGTGCAACTGGGCGTGGAAGCCAGCCGGGTGATCGTGGAAGTAAAGGGCTCCGGTGACATTACACTGCATGGCCGTTGCGATGAATTGGAGGCCAGCGTGCATGGCAGCGGCGACATCAACGCAGTTGACCTGGAATGCGAGAATGCAAAGGCGAGTGTCATGGGCAGTGGCGATATCAGCGTTCATGCGACCGGCGTTCTGGATGCGCGGGTCAAGGGAAGTGGTGACATTCGCCATCGAGGGGATCCCGCCCGGGTGGATCGCGATGTGAAAGGTTCGGGAGATGTCAGCCGCATCAAATGAAGATGAGCCACAAGCATATCACCCTGGTCGCAGCATTGCTGTTGGTGGGTTGTTCCGAAGGAGTGCCGAAAGAAGAGGGATCATCCACGGAGCCCGTCGCTACCACCGATGCTGAGGCTTTCGCACCGATCACCTTTCCGCAGGTCGACGACAACCTGAAGCACGACACGCTCCTGATCCAGGTCACCTTCGACATGGGCGATGGTAGCTTCCTGATCGTGGCATCACACTACGAGGAGACCTTCGATGGTTTGCGCCTCTACCATTACCGCCCCAAGGCGGACAGCAGTGCCGAGATGCTTCACGTCTCGGCCCCGGCTTATGACAGTTGGACCATGTTCCCCACCTTCTTCCGCGACCCGCACAATGACAAGGCGTTCATTCTTCTGACCAACCTGGGCGAGCGGGAAAGCTGGGGCCAGAAGGTGTTCCGGCTCGATCACGCAGGCTTTCATCCCCTGGGTTTCCTGGACGTTGCAGCGATCGACCCACAAGGCGAAGCCGGTACCGATCGCTTGATCTCGGCAGCCAAAAGTGCGCGGGTGGAGCCCGAGGGCAACGGACTGCTGTTCCGCTTCAATGCGGAGAGCGTCCGGCTCTTCGACGACCAACAGGGCCTGCTGAACGTTGACCTGAAAGGGGATGCAGTGATGTACCGTTGGTCACCCGAAGAAGGCATGGTGCTATGGGTGAACGACATCGCCCACCTTCCCGAGGATGGTGGTGCGTGAACGCTTCGTAGCACGTCCGAACAAATCCAAGTATTTGCATCCCATGAAGTCAATTCAGCGATCGATCGTTCCCATGTTCCACCTGGTGCTGGCTGTCCTCACTGCATCCGGATCCATGGCGCAGCGCAAGGGTGTGGGTCCTGAAGAGTTCAGTGCCGGTGGTGCGTGCGACAGTTCGGCTTGGAAGCTTGTGTTCCACGATGAATTCAACGGCAGCGAACTGGACCGGAGCAAGTGGGTGACCTACTTCACTTACAGCGCCGATGGCAGCGACCAATGTGAAGGCTGCCGGGTCACGGGCAGTAGCAACACCATCTACCGCGACGAACAGGTTTCCGTAGGGGATGGCATGTTGACCCTCGGCGTCGAAGCCAAGCCGGGCACCTGGTTCGGACGGACCATGGAACACGAGAGTGGCATGGTGCATTCCATCGGCTCCGCGATCTTCAACTATGGACGTTTCGAGGTGCGTTGCAAGATCCCAGGCGCTACTGGACTTTGGCCGGCGTTCTGGGGTTTCGGCGGAGAGACCGAGATCGACGTGTTCGAGTTCTGTGGCGAAAAGCCCCGTTGGATGAAGGGTTCACTGCATCGCTGGGGTGGCGGCCGGGCCAGTAGCACCGGCAAGTACAAGGGCCCCGACATGTCCCTGAATTTCCATGACTACGCCGTGGAATGGGACGAAGATGAGATCCGTTGGTACTTCGATGGTGAGATGGTACACAGCCGTGGCCGTTTCGTGGATCGCCGTGGCCGTCCCCTCCCCGGCTGCGACCGACAGCCAAGTACACATGCCACCGCACCCTACTTCCCACGCGCCACCGATGCGGTCAACGTGATCCTGAACCTATCGGTAAGTCCACCCAATGACTACTGCAAGGGTCCCCGCAAACCGGTCCCGTGGCCCGAAGGCACGGCCTTGGTGGTGGATCATGTGCGTGTGTTCCAACGCGACCCCGAGGAGCACTTGAGCGATCTGTGTGTGGTACCACGTCGTCTGCAGACGGATGGCCAGGAAGGAGCACTTCGCACCGGCGGTTCACGTCGTTTCCATGTCAGTGGCCCGCACGGCGATCTGGACTGGAGCACTGGCGGCGGTCTGGAGATCAGCGGCCGCGATGCACATGGCATCACCGTGCGCAGTACCGGCAAAGCGGAAGGCCTGACCTGGGTGCGTGTCGAAAGCCTGGACGACCCCTGCCCGCGCGGCCCCCTGATGTTGGAGATCGGTGTGGAGCTGGTGCGTTGAGCGCTTATACCATCTCGCAATAAAGCTTGGGCCGATCTGCTTGCTCTTTTCCCACATGGCTTCTCCGACCAGATCGTTCCGTAGCTACGGCTACGCAACGACCCGTTCGGATCGCCCTGCAGAAAAATAGCGGCGCACCCGCCTGCCGGCCGGCAGGTCTCTAGCCCGATCCTTAATGCGAAATGGTATTACTCCACGATGGGGATCATGCCACGCACGCCCATGTCCTTGACCACATCATTGGCAGGCGGGCCCGGCTCATAGATCCCATCCCCATCATCCTCCCACTCGAAGCTGTTGTTGGTACTGAGGGACACGATGATAACCACGTCCTCGGTCTCATCGCCGGTGATGACTATCGGCGAAGCGAACGCGCCGGTGACCACACAGGAACCTGCCGGAATTGGCGAGGTGGCGAACAGCGGGTTCG
>JBGTIB010000293.1:0-20117 GCA_041745875.1 Flavobacteriales bacterium
GGACAAGGTGCCCGCCAAGACCACGGAGAAAGCCAGCGCCTGAGCACATGAGCATCTCACCACTCGCCTTCGTGCATCCCGATGCCAAGTTGGGAAAGGACGTGATCGTGGAACCCTTCGCCTCCATTTTCGGTGATGTGATAGTGGGCGATGGCTCGTGGATCGGTCCCAATGCCGTCCTGATGGATGGTGCACGCATAGGCAGTCAATGCCGCATTTTCCCAGGGGCAGTGATCGCCGCCATTCCGCAGGATCTGAAATTCGCCGGCGAAAGGACCACCGCGGAGGTGGGTGATGGCACCACCGTTCGCGAGTGCGTCACCATCAACCGCGGCACAGCGGACCGGCTCAAGACATCAGTGGGCGCCAAGTCACTGCTGATGGCCTACGTGCATCTCGCACACGATTGCCAGGTAGGCGACAATGTGGTTATCGCCAACAGCGTGAACCTGGCCGGGCATGTGACCATCGACGATTGGGCCATCCTGGAAGGCAATGTGGCGGTGCAACAGTTCATTCATATCGGTGCGCACAGCTTCATCGCAGGTGCATCGTTGGTGCGCAAGAACGTACCACCCTTCGTGAAGGCCGCGCGCGAACCCCTGAGCTATGTAGGCGTGAACGTGGTGGGCCTGCGCCGCCGCGGCTACAAGGACGACGCCATCGCGCGCATCGAGGACATCTACCGCGAGATCTTCGTGCGCAACAGCAACGTGGACCGTGCCGTGCAGAATGTGGAGCAGACGCTCAAGCCCAGTCCGGAGCGTGGGCTCATCCTGGACTTCATCCGCAATAGTCCGAAGGGGATCATGCGGGGGCTGACGGAGTAAAGGCATGTGACCATGTGCTCATGTGGACATGTGCTCATGAAATGCTCCTTCGAGGGAACCCAGTGACTGGCCGGAATGGCGGCACTTCGCCAAGCACCGAAGGAACTATAAGCCAAACTCATGACACAGGACCAGCCCATTCCAACAGTTGGTCTTCGACTCGCTGCAATGCTCGTCGACCATTTCGCAATGACATTCCTGTCAGCCCTTGGAGCGATGCTGATCATTGCGCCATTCGCGCTGATCCAAAACTTGATGAATGACATCGAACTGAATGTCCTTGGCCTGAGTGGGAATATCTTCTTTATGGGACTTATATTCTCGCTCTACTACAACAAGGACATTCTGAATGGACGGAGCGTAGCGAAACGACTACTAAGGCTTCAGGTAGTCGACAACAAGAGCAACCTGGTTGCCACGCCAGCCCAATGTGTCATGCGTAGTTTGACGCTCCCCATGTGGCCCGTCGAAGTGTTGGTCACCCTGTTCTCACCCACAAGACGCATTGGCGACCGGATCGCAGGTACCAGAGTTGTATCCTTCGACCCCGAACGCAGGGACCCTCCCGTCGGGAAGACCCAGTATGCAATAGCCATTCTTATAAGCTTGGCCATCGTCACATTGACCATGGGGCTTGTTCAGATCATGATCGGCGTCCCTATCCCATGACAGGTAGCACCGTATCCTTACGAAAACAACTTTGACACAGCCACCCGACCCGAGCCATGCGCCCCCTCAGATACGCCCATAAGCACATGAGCACATGCCCACATGAGCACATGATCTAATGGATCTCCTCCTCACAGATATCACCAAAAATTTCGGTCGTGAAGTGGTCATCAAAAGCCTCTCGCTCGAGATCGCTAGTGGCAGCCGCACGGCGATACTGGGGCCCAACGGCAGTGGGAAGAGCACACTGCTGCAATTGCTGGGAGGGGCCCTGGCGCCCACGACAGGTAGCATCATCCACCGCATCGTTGAACGTGAGCTGCCGCAGGAGGAGGTCTACCGTCATGTAAGCATTGCCGCGCCCTACCTGGGTTTGTACGAGGATCTCTCGCTGCGGCAGTCGATCGCATTCCATGCCCGTTTCAAACCCTTGCGCAATGGGATCAGCGTGGCGGACGTGGCACGCATCGCTTACCTGGAGCACGCTTTGGAAAAGCCGGTGTTGCATTTCAGCAGCGGCATGAAGCAGCGCCTGAAGCTTGCGCTGGCGATCCTCAGCGATACGCCCTTGCTCTTGCTGGATGAGCCGGCCAGCAACCTGGATGCGGAGGCGATAGCGTGGTACGGAGCGCTGCTCGGACAACATGTATCAGGTCGGACCCTGTTCGTGGCCAGCAATCGGCAAGCAACCGAACATGCCCTCTGCGAGACAGCTCTGGAGGTGGGCTTGTTCAAGTAAGGTGGATCTGTCACAGGCAGCGTTCAGAGGCTGTGCACCGTCCTTATCTTGTTCTTCCTAATAACCAAAAACGTTGGACATGTACCGATCCATTGTTTCCCTGATCGCCACGGCCTTGCTCGTGGCTCCCGCTGTTGCCCAGAACGAATTCCAACTGATGGTGGATACGCTTTCGGGCAGCACACATACAATGAAAAGAATGGTCGTGACCGATGAGGGTGCCATCGTACTTGCGTTCCCAAGTCCAACGGGCACCACATTCTGGGTCGCGGATGAGGATGGCACGCCGCAGTCAAGCTTTCATCTGAATTACCCGGCCTATGATCGTCTCACTTTCGATATGGTATCCAGGCCCGGGGGAGGGATCCTGGTCGTATCACGTATCGATGAGGTCATCGAGACCCCTGGCAGCCTTCAGGATGATACGGCCCGGGTAAGATTGATCGTCAGTTCCTTAACGATACAAGGCACATTGCACTGGTCAAAGGAGTATGTTATTGATCGTCTCTTTGGAGAATTCGGGGTAGGTGCGTACCCGGAACTTCTTACACTCAAGGCCTCTCCATCAGGATATTTCCTATGCGTCCAACATTTGGAGGGCATTTGGGATGCGATAAACATCCTCAAGCTTTCCCCTGGAGGGAACCTGTTGTGGAGTAGGGAGTTGGATGGTCTGGCCGATCACCTACCATTCCGTATCGCTCCATCCGATGATGGCGGACTCTTCATTGCCCAAAGAGAATTCGACGCAGCCAATACGGCTGTCTTCATGGGGAAATTGGATGCTGCCGGGGAGCCTGTTTGGATGAGGAAATTCAACTATGCGAACAATGCTATCACCATGGAACTCAATGACCTGGTGGTCGGAGCCAATGGCGGTCCGATCGCGGTCAGTGACATGTCGGGTTACGGTTGGAACTACGGTTATCTTCTGGCGCTGAGCCCGGACGGCGGGCAATTCGAAGGACACTTCTACGAAACATCCGGCACCATACGTCCCGGATTCCGCGATGCGATACTCCTTCCGAACGGGGATCTTTACATCTGTACAGGAGGTCCATGGGACACGACCAACGACTTCATGATGCTACGCCTTGCACCGGATCTTACAGTGCAGGAGAGCCTTGGTACCCAAGGGCAGTTACAAGGTCAATTGCTTCATTCCATGCGTTCGGTATCGCTCGCACGGATAAATGACCATGTGCTGGTCGCCGGATCCATGCGATCGGTGCATCAGATCTTCGGAACCGTGGAACACCGGCCATCGATATGGAGGTTGGACCTTGCGAACAACAGTGGCTGCCTGGTGACCGATCCAGTGGTGATGCATCACCCCATACCGGCCGATCTCATTGTCGTAACTGATATCAACGCGGCGAGCGTCCCCTATATGGCTGTGGCCTCCGACGCACCCGATCCCTTCACCGCTTACAGCCTATTGGCGACCATGGAGGTGTGCGATCTATTGGTCGGCTTGGATGAACAGGCACCGTTGCGATCGGTGTTCACAGTAACGCCCAACCCGAGCCATGGAGGTGATCCGGTCATGGTGCAGTGCCCGAATGCCGCTATATACGATGTCTTTTCAGCCACCGGCTCGCTTGTGTTGTCCGGCATCCGGGCGGATGGCCAAGGCCGGGCTACGCTGGACCTCGGTTCCCGCAGCGGCACCTATGTAGCGGTCGCACGCGACGCAATGGGTAACGCGATCGCGCGTGAACGGGTGGTGTTACTGTGACGGTCATCCACTGACTTGGATGGTGGCGGTGCCCAGGGCCTGGGAAGTGCGAAGGACCGCTTTGGCGCAAACCGCTACTTTCGCAGCCCTCAACGAAGCAGTCCCTTCCCCATGGCCACCACCAGCGATATCAACGTCGGTACCTACATCCGTTACAACGGCGACATCTGCCAGATGATGGAATGGCAGCACCGCACTCCGGGCAACCTGCGCGCCTTCTATCAGGGCAAGATGCGCAACCTGCGCAACGGCAAGCTCAACGAACACCGATTCCGCAGTGGTGAAACGATCGAAGTGCTCCGCGTGGAGGTACACGAACTGCAATACCTCTACCGCGAAGGCGAGAACCTGGTGTGCATGGACCAGACGAGCTTCGAGCAGAAGTACATCCCGGTGACCTTGTTGGGCGATGCCATGCGCTTCCTGAAGGAGGAGATGGTGGTGCAGATCGGCTTCGAGAGCGACACGCCCATCTTCGCACGCCCGCCCAAGGTGGTGGAACTGGAAGTGACCTACACCGAGCACGCCGTGAAAGGCGATACGAGCAACAAGGTGATGAAGGCCGCCAAGCTCGACACCGGCGCGGAGATCAACGTGCCCAGCTTCGTGGACATCGGCACGGTGGTGCGCGTCGATACCGAGAGCGGCGAGTATTTGGACCGTGTGAAGAAGTAGTTCCGGCCACCGACCCCGGTGCGCGTTGGCATCCGGGAACGGTCGCAGACAGCTTGTATGGAGCCCTTCAGGCCGACCTGCCGAAGATCAGGTATCGAACACTGCACCCAGCTAACTTTGGCCGGTATCTCCGATCCTTCCGCGTGAAGCTCACTCCTCCTCTCACCGCTACCGACATCGCGCAACTGATCGGCGCGCGTGTGCTGGGCGATCCACGCAGGCTGGTCACCGGCATCAACGAGATCAATCGGGTGGAGGAAGGCGATCTCGTCTTCGTGGATCATCCGAAGTACTACGACAAGGCCCTGAACAGCGCGGCCACCACCATCCTTATCGACAAGGAAGTGGAGCCACCACCGGGCAAGGCATTGATCGTGAGCAGCGATCCCTGCGCCGATTATAACCGGCTGGTGGAACGTTTCATGCCCCGACTTGGCTGGTTGCAGGAAGGCAGCACCATCGGGCGTGGCAGCGAGGTGCACCCCAGTGCGGTGCTCGGCGCCCATGTTCACATCGGTCGCGACTGCCGCATCATGCCCGGCGTGGTGATCTACGAGCACACCACCATCGGCGACAGGGTGATCATCCATGCCAACGCCGTGATCGGCGCGGATCCCTTCTACTACAAAAAACGGCCTTCGGGCTATGACAAGATGCCCCCCGGTGGCAGCGTCACCATCGGCGACGACGTGGAGATCGGTGCGTTGAGCACCATCGACCGTGGGGTGAGCGCCGACACGCGGATCGGCAGGGGCACCAAGATCGACAACCATGTGCAGGTGGGTCACGATACCATCATCGGCGAGGATTGCCTGATCGCAGCGCATACCGGTATCAGCGGCGCGGTGGTGATCGAGGACGGTGTCACCTTATGGGGTCAGGTGGGCGTGCCCAGCAAACTACGCATCGGGGCGGGTGCCACCGTGTTGGGACAAAGTGGGCTCATTGCTTCATTGGAAGGTGGAAGGACCTACTTTGGCAGTCCTGCCGGTGAGTGGAAACAGAAGATGCGCGAGATGGCTTTGCTGGGGCGGCTCCCCGAGCTGTTCAAGAAGTTGAAGGATTGAGCCATGGCCCGCCTCGAACGCATCATCGAACGTCTGGACATGAAGGAGTTCCAGCTGCGCTCGTTGCTGGACGTGACCAAGGCGATCAACAACAACATGGACCGCGACGGCTTGCTGGCGCTGTTCGAGCAGATCGTGCGGTATCAGCTGGGCATCACACGGCTCATGCTCTATGAACGCACCGACCAATGGGAGAACGTACTCGCCTACGGCCACGAAAGCACACCCGGTGAGGTGGAGGTCGAACAGCTCTTCTCGTCGTTCAGCGATATCCAGATGATCGGTTCGGAAGCGGCTGGTAGCCTGGGTGCCTTCGATGTGGCCGTGCCGGTCTACCATCGCGAGCGCCCACTGGCCTTCCTGCTGATCGGCGATATCGACGAGGAGGAGAAACGCATGAGCCCCACGGTGAAGCACCTGAACTTCATCCAGACGCTGACCAACCTGATCGTGGTGGCCATGGAGAACAGGCGCCTGGCCCGAAAGGAATTGCAGCAGGAACGCGGGCGCCGCGAACTTGAACTGGCCGCCGAGATGCAGGCCATGCTGGTGCCCGCCATCCTGCCCGAGGATGCCCAGGTGACCGCAGCGGGTTGGTACCAACCCCACAGCCAGGTGGGTGGCGATTACTACGACCTCGTGCGTTTGAACGATGACGAACTCGTAGTGTGCGTGGCCGACGTCAGCGGCAAGGGCATGGCCGCGGCCTTGCTGATGAGCAACTTCCAGGCGCAACTGCGTGCCACCGTGTCGCACAACCCGATCCGCGAAGCCGGGGACATGGAGCGCATGGTGCGCGAGCTCAATGCCAAGGTGCAGACCAGTGCGCGGGGCGAACGTTACATCACGCTCTTCGTCGGGCATATCTCCCTGATCGAAAAGCGCATGCTGTACGTCAACGCAGGTCACAATCCGGCCATGCTTTATCAGGATGGCAAGATCACCACGCACCACCTGGGCTGTATCGCACTGGGCATGATGCCTGAACTCCCGTTCCTGAACGTGGGCCACGTGGCGCTGACGCCAGGCTGCACCCTGCTCTGCTTCACCGATGGCCTTGAGGAACAGGAGGATGCAACGGGCACCTGCTTCGGCTCGGCGCGGCTGGAAAGTGCATTGAATGAACACGCGGCGATGGGACCCACGGCCGTGATCAACGCCATCCATGCCGCCTACGAGGCGCACCGGGGCAAGGAGCAACCGCTGGACGACATCGCCATACTGGCCTGTCGCCTGGGCTGAGCGGTCAACCGGGCAGTGCAGCACTACCCTTCGCAACCGGTACCGCGGGGTGCTTCAGATCCAGCAAGACGATCATGGCGGTGAATGCCCAGAAGGGAACGCTGGCCTTGTCCACGTCCAGGAAGTTGTTGAGCGATCCGTGCAGGTAGTAGGTCACCAGCCCGAGGTAGAGTGCGATCAACAGTCTGCGGTCGGCACCATCGGGCAGGCGTCTGTACAGCCGTAATGCCACCACGGAGGTCACGATGATCAATGCCAGCATCAGCAGTGCACCGAACAGGCCCTGTTCGCTGAGCGGGCCCAGGTACTCGCTGTGGGCATTGCCCTGCAGCCCGAAGTTGGTGCTGATGATCGTACGGTCCGCAGAAGCCTGGAAGGGTGCGTACTGGAACATGTAGGTGCCCGGGCCCCAGCCGAACACAGGACGTTCCTGCCACATGCGGATGGCCGAGTTCCACCGGTTGATGCGCTCCAGGTTGGAGGCATCGCTGGAGATGTTGGAGATCGAGCGCACATGTTCGCCCAGGTCGTCCGACGATTCCTCGCGGTTGCGTTCCAGCGCGATGGTGATCTGTTCCTGGTTGATGTAGTACAGGCCACCCACGGTGCCCAGGCCCAGGGCCATGGCCCAGATCGGGATCCGCAGGCGAGCCACGAGATAGAGCCCGAGCGCCCCCACCAGGCTCAGCCACGCTGCCCGGGTGTAGGAGAACACCAATCCTGTTCCCAGCAGGAACAGCAGGATGGTGGCCACCCCACGGCGGGTGCGCGAATAGTTGGGCAGACCGGTGGCCACCAGGATGAAGGGGCCGAAGAAGGCCAACACGGCACCATAGCTCGTGTGGTCCTTGAAGAAGGGGCTCATCACCCAGTGGCCGGGGTCGTGTGCGAAATCGAATTGTGCGTGGTGGATCAGCGTGTACACGACCACGATCACCAAGCCGCTGAGGTATGCCCAGATGAAACGGTGCATGTTCTCCTGCTTCTCGAACACGCGCGTGGCCACGAAGTACATGGTGGTCACGAACCACATGCGCGCGATGAAATGTTTCACCGATACCAATGGCATGGTGCTGGGCACGATGGTCACCGCCATCCACACCAGTTGGGCCACGATGATCCACGTGATGGGGTGCCGCCATACGCGTTGGTCGATCACATCGCGCTCCATCGATAGTTTCAGCAGGAACAGGACCATCACCCCCACCATGAGCGGCTCGGTGGGCAGGGAGATGCCAAGTCCTCCCAGTTCAAGCTCCTCCAGGTTGATCGAGAGCGGGGTGGCGAAGGCGATGAACAACAGCAGCCGGTCCAGGGTGGCCACCATGGCCCACACCACGACCAACACGGCAGGCAGCAGATTGAGCCAGTAGATCTCCTGGGCCACCAGCAGACCGTTCAACAGGATGAACAGGATGCAGATGGCGGCGATCCAATGGCCCTTCAACGCCTGCACCATGGCTCAGTGGCGTTGATCGCGCCACACCAGCAGCACGAAACAGAGGAACAGGGCCGATGCGGTGCTCAACACCACGATCAGCCAACGGATGGGATACACCTTCTTATCGCTCACCTCGGGGTATACCACCACATTGGTGTAGGTAAGCTCCTTGGTCACATCGTTCACGATGCGTTCATACTCGGTCAGCAGGCGGTCGTAATTCGCCCGGAACAGCTCGCTCATTTCCGAAAGGGTATGGAACTCCCCGCCCTTTTCCTCCAGCCCCTTGATCATGCTCCGTACCTCATCGACCCTTGAAGCGGGTGCACCGGTCTGGATCATGCTCATCAGACCACGCGTCAACTCGCGCACCTGGAAGTCGTAGCTCAACAGCCCGGACTCGCGGCGCAGTTGGTCCAACCGGGTCTCCACGGAGTCGAGTTTTTGCCGTTCGTGTTGGACGGCGCGTTCGGCGATGTCCAATACCTCGTAGCTCTTCTCGCGCTGGAGGCGTCGCGCCAGCAGGTTCACCTGCTCCAACATCACCAACACCATGTCACGTGCCCGTCGGGGATCTTCATCCTGCACGTCGATGATCACGCTTTCGTAGCGGGTCTTGCCGATCTTCACACGGTCCTTGAATTCATTGTACAGCGCGAAGTACCCGCCGCGCGCCGTGGTATCGGCCTCGTACACGGTACCAAGGTCGAAGCGGACGATGAGCGTATCGCGGATGCTGTTGCTCTCCAGCAGCTGCAGTAGCTGGTCCGTGCGTGTTTCGGTGGAATAGGAGTTGAGGTTCACCGGGTACACCGTTGCCGTGGAGAGGTACTTGGGCGTGATGAACCAGGGTGAGCTCAGGATGGTGGAAAGCACCACGGCAACTGCACCCACCACCAGGAATACACGCCACTGATGGCGCATCAGGTCGAAGAAACCCCGGAAGCTCAATTCATGCGACATGGGCGATGCGGATCTTCTTGATGTTCTCCTGCACCACGATCAGCAGCAGGGCAAGCAACAGGGCCGACATGGTACTGATGGCCACCACCAGCCAGCGGATGGGATAGTCCTTCTTGTCCGCCGCCTGGGCCTTGTTCACCACGAACTTGTGCGGCAGGTCGCTGTCGCGGTCGGCCTGTGCCTGCTCCAGCTTCATGCGCAGGATGCTTAGGCGCTTGGTCTCGTTGAAGATCCGGTCCTGAAGCGTGACGTAGGCACCGCCATGTTCGGCCAGCACCTTGAAGCGCTCCTCGAACTCGCGGACGGCGCGCTGGTCACCCTTCACGATGGCCACGCCGAGGTACTCGTTGTAACGTTCGCTCTGGGTATGGTAGTCGTGCACACCGAGTTGTCGCAACTGGCGGAGACTGTCATCCATCACCCGGATGTTGGTCTCCAACTGGTGCACCTTGCGTTCCACCACCTGGAAACCCTTCTGGGCCCGCTCCAAAGCCATGTCCTTCCACACGCTGTCCACCTGATCGGCGATGAAGTTGGCGATCTCCGCCGCCCGCTCCGGCTCGGGATCGCGCACCGTGACGCGCACACTGCCGAACTTGGTGTACTCGAACTTGATATGTTCCTCGTAGGCCTTGCGCAGTTCGCTCAAGCGGTGCTGCGCGTCGGGCTTGATGCGGAACACGCTCATCAGATCGAAGTGATCGGCCACCCGGTCGCGGATGCGGTCGCTCTGCAACATCTGCAGGAGCTGTTCGGCATCCTGTTCATCGCCCAGGGCGAGGATGTCGTCGCGGCCGGTGCTCATTTCCGTGAGCAGGGCCTTGGAGACCGAGTTGGTGACCGCCGGGAACATGATCACCTCGCTCTTGTACAGGGGCCTGATGAGATAAGCGGCGACAACGCCCACCACCATGCCCAGCAGGGTGATGCCGATGATCATCCGGCGCCGTGCCCAGAGGAATAATACCAGGTCGAAGGATGCGATCCTTCCCTGTTCTGATGCGTCCTGCATGCGTTGTTTCTGCTGAAAAGTGGGGCCTAAAGTACACCTTCGTCCCGGCCCGATACCGTGCTGCCATGGAACGCGGTCCGTCCCATTGTGGTGCATCAACGGTCGGGCATGCGTGGTAGTGCTCGCAGGTCGGAAATTCGCAGGGTGCGGGTGGCAAAGGCCCAGGCCAGCGCCAGGGGGAAATACACCAGCAGCAGAGGCGCCAGACCCAGTCCCAGGGTACGCAACAACAGATCGAGACCGATGAGGCCGGCCGCATAGATCACCGCGCGCATCACCATCGGCACCGGCGATGCCAGGCGGAAGACACGCACGGCCAGGATCACCTGTACAACAGCCGTCCCGCCCTGTGTCACCAGGCTGGCCCAGGCGGCACCTTCGGCCTGCCAGCGGGGTATCAGGACCAGGTTCAGGGCGATGTTGAGCAGGGCGCCACCGGCGGCCATCCAATTCAGCAGGCGCAGGTCGCCACCGGCAGTGAGCAGGGTGCCGAAGATGTAGGTGGTGCTCACCCCCACAAAGCACCACATCAGGATCGCGAAGGCGGGAGCACTTTGCGCGGTGTGCTCGCTGTAGCGCAGGTCCATGATCTCGCGGGCATGCAGGCTGGCCACCACCGCTACGGCCAGCGCGCCCACCAGCACCATCCGGAAGGAAAGGCCCACCAGTGCGTGGAGGTCGGTGGCAGGACCCACCTGCACCGGTGCACGTCCCGGGGCGAGGATCCGGCTGAACAAGGGGAGCAGCAGCCCGGCGACCAGGTATCCGAGCATGTTGAAGGCTTCGAAGAAGCGGAAGCCTTGTGCATAGATCCCGGCCTGTACCGCACCATCGGGCAGCATGCGTTCCAGCATCAGCGTGTCGGTGCGGTAGTAGAAGGTCATCAGCAGGATCAGCAGGGCATAGGGCAGGCTCTGGCGCACCACCATGAAGCTGAAGGCGGGTTTCCAGCGCGGCCGCACCCTGCCGCTGAGCCGAAGCACCATTACCAAGGCCACCAGCAGGGTGACGGCGTAGGCCCCGCTCTGTGCCATCACGAACCACTCGATCCGGAAAGGCCCGCCCCCGGTGCGGCCCCAGAGCAGCCAGCCCACCACACCGATCAGCAGCACACGGTCCAGCACGCTCAACAGACTGTCCTGCCGGAAGCGTTGCGCCCCTGCGATGTTGCTGCGCAGGTAGAGGATGGTGGCCACCAGGGCCTGGTTCAGCACCAACCAACCCAGGATCCCCAACGGCGCGCCGCGGTAACCCAGCACCAGACCGATCGACAATGTGAGCACGGCATACAGGACCATCAGTGCCACACGCAAGCCTGCCACACCCCCGAGGTACTTGCCCATCAGGTGACCGTGTTGTGCGATGTTCCGTGTGTTGTAGTTGGTGATGCCCAGGTCCAGCACGATGCTCAGCAGAAAGCTCAAACTGAGCAGGGCCGCATAGCCGCCATACACCCCGCTGCCCACCGCGTCCTGCACACCCGCATCGATCCCCAGGATGTAGAAGGGCTTCACCAACAGGTTCAGCACCAGCAGCAGGGCCAGATTGGTGAGGAAGATGCGTTGCATGGTTCGGCCTGCGAAGATGCGAAGGACGTTCGGGCCAGGTCAGTGTGGCACACTACCCCCAGCATTCCCCAGGGAGGGGACCCATGTACACGTTGGCCGGGACATACCACGCTGGTAACAGGGATGGCACGGGATCGTTGCATATATCCTTACGCCGATCCACCTCCAGTGCTCAAATTTTGTGGAACGTTCGGAACAGACAGGCGAGGACCACCATCCTTGTCTGTTGCTTTTCCAGTGATCCCTGCGGGACCCACTGCGGTGCGGATCTTGTTACATCTCGGTGAAATACTTCAGTAGCGGCGCAGCTACCGGAGAAGCATCCATCAACGAAAAACAAAAAAGTATGACCATGAAACACCTATTGCTCACATTCACAAGCATCCTGCTCATCACCGTCGCCTGTTCAGCGCAGACCCCCGGGATACCCTCCCATAACTCCATCGATGATTGCATCCTGAGCACCGAGGAACAGGCCTGGACCGCCTTGGGTATTTCCAGCGAACAACTGGAGCAGGTCAGGTCGATCCAAACCATGTGCGAAACGGACTGCCGGGCCTTGAAGGAAACCGGCGGCACTGACCCGGCCATGGCGCAGGCCATGTTGGAAAAGCACCGCGAAAGCCTCCGCGAAACACTGTCCAAGGAACAGTACGCCAGTTGGTTGGAGTGGTGTGCCGGCCGAACGGTCAAAGGGTAATTCCGGCATTGTGCACATCCGCTGGATCGGGATGTGACCTGTTGTGAAGTTGTGTGGTTCGCCCATGGCGCTGGAGGTTGGATCCACCGATCCCGATCCATGCCGCATCTTCGCAGCGATCCCCATGCGCATCGTCGTCAACACCCGCCTGTTGCTCCCCAACAAACTGGAGGGAATCGGCTGGTTCACGCACGAGATCCTGCGACGCATCGTACTTGCCCATCCCGGGCACACCTTCATCTTCCTCTTCGACCGCGGGTACGATCCCCGATTCGTGTACGCCGCGAATGTGGAGCCCGTGGTCATGTGGCCTCCTACCCGGCATCCGCTCCTGTACCGGATCTGGTTCAACCACTTGTTGCCGCGCAAATTGAAGGCATTGAAGGCCGATGCGTTCATCAGTCCCGATGGTTTCCTGGCTGTGCACAGTGCGGTCCCGACCCTGGCCGTGATCCACGACCTCAACTTCGAGCACTATCCTGCCGATCTACCACCGGCCTACAGCACCTACTACCGGACCTGGTTCCCCCGTTTCGCGCACCATGCCACGCGACTGGCGACGGTGAGCGAATTCAGCCGGCGCGACATCAGCCAACGCTACGACATTCCCGAGCGGCACATCGACGTGGTCCACAACGGCGTCGGTGAGGTTTTCCGCCCCTTGAGCGATGCCGAACGGGTCCAGGCCCGCGCACGCTTTGCACAAGGGGATGCTTACTTCGTGTGCGTCGGCTCCCTGCATCCACGCAAGAACATCGCCCGCCTGTTGCGAGCCTTCGACCGTCTGCTCACCGAGCATCCCGGCGACCTGCGCCTGGTGATCGTGGGCGAGAGCTTTTGGTGGGACGAGCGCATGAAGCAGGCCTGGGAGCATATGGCGCACCGCGATCGCGTGCATTTCACCGGAAGGCTTGGACAGGCCGATCTCCACCTGGCCCTGGGTGGCGCCATGGCCCTGGCCTTCATCAGTTATTTCGAAGGCTTCGGGATCCCTGTTGCCGAGGCCATGCGCTGCGGCGTGCCCGTGGTGGCGGCCGATGCCACCAGTCTGCCCGAGGTCGCTGGCGACGCGGCGCATTACTGTGACCCCTTCAATGTGACGGACATCAGCCAGGCCATGTACACGGTATGGACCGACCCTGCGTTGCGCGAACAGCTCAGCGCAGCCGGCCTGAAACGTGCCCAACGTTACACCTGGGACCGCGCCGCGCAGGAGCTCTGGGCAAGCTTCGAACGCATGTGCGTCGCCGCCGGCATCGACCTTCCGGAGCAAGGATCGTTGCCCCGGGACCCGCACTGAAAAAGCTGGATATCTTCGTCGCGCATGCCGCGACTTGCCGCCTACCTGCACAAGCACTTATCCGAAGCCGGATGTGATGAGGCCGGTCGCGGATGTCTGGCAGGGCCCGTGGTGGCAGCGGCCGTGATCCTGGAGCGGGGCATCAAACTGCCCGGCCTGGACGACAGCAAGAAGCTCACCGCCGCACACCGCGACCATCTCCGTCCGATCATCGAGAACCGTGCACGCGCCTGGGCGGTGGCCGTGGTATGGCCCGATGAGATCGACCGCATCAACATCCTGCGCGCCTCCATGCTGGCGATGCATCGGGCCGTTGCCAACTTGCAACACACGCCCCACCACCTGCTGATCGACGGGAACCGCTTCCCCCCCTACCCCGGCATACCACATACCTGCGTCATTCAGGGCGACGGTCGTTTCCGCAGCATTGCCGCCGCCAGCGTACTGGCCAAGACGCATCGCGATGAACTGATGACGGCCCTGCACAACGATCATCCGGACTACGGCTGGGCGGTGAACAAGGGCTATCCCACCCTGGATCACCGTGCTGCCATCGCACGCGTGGGCCCCTGCATCCACCACCGTCGCACCTTCCGCCTGTTGAAGGAACCCGCGCTGCTTTTCGCCGAAGCCTAACAGGAGAAGTTCCTCGCGACTATCCACACGGACGTGTGCATAGGGCATGCGCACCACGCCGGTCGCCGCGCGGGCTGCGGGTACCTTTGGCTCGTTCCCATGCGCCGCATCCTTACCGTCCTGCTGTTGGTGGCGATCGCCCTTGCCGCAGGCTGGACCCTGTACCAATGGAAGCGACCTTCGATGCTGGTGGCCGACCCATGGCGCGCCGTACCGACCCGCGCCGCCGTGGTCCTGTCGCTGCCCGATGCCTGGGCCGGTTGGGACCGCTTCACCCACACCTCACAGCTGTGGGGCACCGTGGAACAGATCCCTTCCGTGGCCGCTTCCGGTCGTGTCCTGTTGCGGGCCGCTGAGCGCATGGAGCAGGATGCCGCCCTGCGCGACGCCTTCCAAGGCACGCCTGTGCTGGTGACCCTGTTGCGCGGTGGTGGCAATACCATCGGGTGCATCTTCTCCGGCATCCTTCCCACGAACGACAAGGTCCCCCTGCACACCATCACCGGCCTGCTCGGCGGCGATGCGGCGGGTGCCCAGGCCCTGGCACAAGGCGGTACCATTCAACTCGCACCCGACAGTGCGCTGCCCATGCTTTCCATGGCGATCAGGCAGGGCGCCTGGATCATCGCTTCCTCGCCGGAGATGATGGAGGAAGCGCTGTTGCAATGGGAGCAACCGCCGATCACCGGCGATCCGATCTTCGCTTCTGCACTGCTCACCCTGGGCGGTGGCAGCGACGGTCATCTTCTGGTGCACACCGGCCGCGCGCGGCATCTGCTCCACACCTGGTGGCGCACCGAACTGGCCGACGGTCTGGACCTGCCCATCGGATGGGCCGCGCTGGACCTGCGTTCGCGGCCCGATGCCATGCTGATGAGCGGGCTGCTGATGCCCGAAAGTGAGCATCGTTTGTTGACCGCGCTTCCGGCACAAGGCACGGGACAACATGCACTGGCACGCCTGCTCCCTTCCACCGTGGCCCAGTTGCAGGTGCAGCACATCGCCGATGCTCCGCTGTGGTTGAGCGAGCGCCATGGCACTGCGGACGATGCCGCCGCGGAAATGCTGTTCCACTGGGTGGAAGGATCCATGGGCCTGGCCATCGCCCCCGGCGATGCCACGCGTCCCACCCTGGAATGGGCGCTGCTGCCCTGCAGCGATCCCGACCTTGCCGCCGAAGCTCTGCAGCGCTTCTGCCAGGATGCTCTACCCTGCGACACCTTGGTACACCGCGACTCGCGCATGACCCGCCTGTCTGCGGGCGGTGCGTACGAAAGGCTGCTGGGAAAAGGCTTCGCCAACTTCGAGCAACCGTGGTGGGTGCTGATCGGGAACGTGGTGTTGTTGAGCAACGACCCGGACGCGTTGCGTGCCAGCATCGATGCCTGGCACGATGGGAATTCGCTGGCGGAGAACCCACGCTACACCACCTGGCACGAGCGCATCGGGCGCAAGGCCGGTCTGATGGTCTGGTGCGACGTGGCCCGCATGCGCGATCGGCTCGCCGCAGGCATGAAACCCGAACATGCAGCGGACATGACCGCCGAGGATGCACCTTGGACGGAGCTCGGTGGCGCCACCCTGCAACTCAGTCCCGGCCAGCGCGGACATTTCCACCTGGTCGTGGGTTTGCAACACGCACCGCTGGAGGCTAGGAGCACGGGCGTGCTGTGGAGCACCCCCCTGGATGCTACCGTATCGCACACGCCGCACATTGTGCGCAACCACACCAACGACACGCGTGAGGTGTTGGTGCAAGACGACCGCCACCGGCTGCATCTGTTGGGAAGCACGGGCAAGATCCTCTGGACCCGGCAGCTCGAAGGCATGATCATGGGCGGCGTTACGCAGGTGGACCGCTTCCGCAATGGCAAGTTGCAGCTGGTCTTCAACACGGCGGAGAAGCTGTACCTGGTGGATCGCAACGGCCGGGATGTGGGGGGATTCCCGGTTGACCTGAAGGGCGGTGCCACAGCTCCTGTAGCGGTGCTGGACTACGACCAGGAGCGCGACTACCGCTTGGTGGTGCCCACCGGCGATGGGCGGCTACTGAACTTCGGGGGCGATGGGCTGGCCGTAAAAGGTTGGGAGCCGGCGTCCGGTACCGGTGCTTCCACCAACATGGTGCGGCATCTGCGGATCCGCAACAAGGATCACCTGCTGATGGTGGATGCAACCGGCAAGGTGCGGCTATTGGATCGTCGCGGCCAGGTGCGCGAACCCAGCGAGCTGTTGTTGGGCGAAGGCGCCGCCGTGCAGCACATGATCCCGGGCAGCACGCTGGAGCATACGCGCCTGGTGTGGTCCCTGCCCGACGGTTCCCTGCTGGAAGCCACGTTGCACGGAACGCCCACGGTACTCGTCCCGGGTGGAAAGGGCACCGCCATCTGGGCCGACCCATTCAACGACGGCACCGGCGCTGTGGTACACCTCACCGGCGACAGTCTGATCCTGCTACGCGAGGGTCGTCCGTGGTTGACGCGTGCCTTCGGGAACGAACTGCGAGGCGAAGCCCGGGTGTATCCGCTCTCCAAGGACAGCTGGGCGATCAGCGCGCTTCGGCCGACGCTTGGACAGCTGACCTTGGTGGACCCGTTGGGGCACGACCTGGAGGGCTTGCCCCTGCCCGGCGTGGTGAGCCCGGCCATCGCGGACCTGAACCTCGACGGGCGCCGCGAGCTGGTGACCGTGACCGCCGAAGGAGTCGTGGTGGCCTACCGCGTGCCGGCCGTATCGGGACCAGAGCCTTGAAAACGATGCGCGCCGTGCCCTTCACCCTAGTTTTGCCCCCCTTTCAGCAATGCCGTACGATGGGACACCCTCCCACCGTGGCCCGATGAAACACACGCTCCTCAGAACGGTCCTGCGCAGGGAGGTGGTGGGCCTGGCCCGCATCACGGCCATCTTTCTGACCTTCTTCCTCATACTGCTGGAGTTCGGTTTCCAGCGCGATGCCGCCCGCGACCTGCTGATCGACCAGCTCGCTTACGGCCTGGTCTGCTTCGCCGCCTTCGTCACATTGGGCAGCCTGTTGCGCGCAAGCCTGCGGGGCGATCCGCAGCGCAAGGCGGAGGTGCTTTGGTTCCTTGGCGCACTGGTGATGATCGCATCGCGGCCGCTGGACCTTGCCTTGTGGTCCGAGGGCCAGCACTGGCCCTACCTGGTCTTCCTGCTCGTGTTCAGCTTCATCGAACTCAGTCGTTTGGAGATCGGTCGCAACACACGTCTCTTCAATCCGGCGCTGCTATTCGCGGCCAGCTTCTTCATCCTCATCGCCATCGGCACGGCCTTGTTCATGCTGCCCAATGCATCCACCCGTCCGCTGCCCATGGTCGATGCGCTCTTCACCGCCACCTCGGCGGTCTGCGTCACCGGCCTCAGCACCATCAACGTGGCCAACGACCTTACCCGCAGCGGCCAGTGGGTGTTGCTGTTGCTGTTCCAGATCGGCGGCCTGGGCGTGATGACCTTCACCAGCTTCTTCGCCTTCTTCTTCAAGGGGCGCACTTCATTGGAGGAACAGCTGCGCATCCGCGACATTGCGCAGACCACCTTGGGCAGTGCGCGCGGCTTCATCATCCAGGTCATCCTGTTCACGCTGGGGGTGGAAGCCCTGGGCGCCGCGTTCTTCTATACCATGCTACCACCCGAGGCATTCCCCGACATGAGCGAGCGCATCTTCTTCGCCGTGTTCCATGCCGTATCGGCCTTCAACAACGCGGGCTTCAGCACCTGGGAGATGGGCATGTACACCGACTCACTGCGCTTCAACTACCCGCTGTTGTGGGTGATGGCGTTGCTGATCATGTTCGGTGGGCTGGGTTTCGGCATCATCTTCAACTTCGGCCGCTACGTACGCTTCTGGATCGTCGAACGCGTCAGGCACCTGTTCACGGGCAAACCGTCACAGCGTTTTCCACGCGTGGTCACCCTCAGCAGTCGGCTCGTGCTCATCACCACGGCCGCCTTGATCATCCTGGGCACGCTCACCTTCCTGGTGGGGGAATGGAACGGCACCCTGATGGACCACCCCACGTGGTTCGGCCGCCTCACCGTTGCGTTCTTCACCAGTGCGGCATCGCGCACCGCCGGCTTCAATGTGATCGATTGGAGCGTGGTGAGCATCCCGGTGATCATGCTCACCCTGTTGCTGATGTACATCGGCGGTTCGCCGGGCAGCACGGCGGGCGGCATCAAGACCACCACCTTCGCCATCGCCACGCTCAACATCTTCGCCACGGCACGCGGGCGTCGGCGCATCGAGTTCATGGGGCGCGAGATCAGCAACCTCAGCGTTCGGCGCGCCTTCACCACCATCGTGCTCTCGCTGGTCTTCCTGGGCCTTAGCGTGAGCATCGTGGCCTCGTTGGAACCCGACCTGGCCCTGCTGCCGATCGCCTACGAATGCTTCAGCGCCTTCAGCACCGTGGGTCAGAGCATGGGCATCACCGCCGAGCTGGGCGAGAACACCCGGTATGTGATGGTGGTGATCATGTACATCGGCCGTGTGAGCGCCCTTACTTTGTTGGTGGGCATCCTGCGGCAGGTCACCGTGACCAACTATCGCTACCCCAAGGAGGACATCCAGATCAACTGACCCCACAACGCCTGCGCACGCTGTCGCCATAGCTTTGGCGCAGGCGCCCGAGCAAAGCCATACAAAGCATGAAGATCGCAGTATTCGGTTAGGGCAATTTCGGCCGCTCGCACTCCGTGAAGCTCACCCAGAAGGGCCACGAGGTGATCGCCATCGACCACGACATGACCAAGGTGGATTCGGTGAAGAGCGAAGTGAGCTACGCCGTGTGCCTGGAGAGCGACGACCCCGTGGCCATGAGCGCGTTGCCGCTGAGCGATGTGGACGTGGCCGTGGTGGCCATCGGCGAGAACGAAGGCGCCAACATCATGACCACCGCCTTGCTGGTGAACCTGAAGCTGAAGCGCATCATCAGCCGGGCCATCACCCCGCTGCACGAGATGGTGCTGAACTCCATGGGCGTCACCGAGATCATGCACCCCGAGGAGAAGGCCGCCGAGGGCCTGGCCCGCAAGCTGAACCTGCGTCGCCTGGTGGATCAGTTCGAGCTGCCCGGCGGTTTCACCATCGCGGAGATCGTGGTGCCCGACCGCTTCGTGGGCAAACCACTCAACGGCATCACGGAACTCACCAAACGCCAGCTGGGCCTGGTTACCGTGCTGCGCAAGGAGAGCGAGAAGAGCTTCATGGGCCGCCGCACCATCAAGCTCGGCGCGCTGGGCGTGATGGATGCCGACTTCGCCCCGCAGAAGGGGGACATCCTGGTGTTGTTCGGCACCAAGGATGAGGTGGAAAGGTTTACGGGGGAGAATGATTGAGGGGTGAGGAAACCTCAACGGCCTACTCCAGATTAGGAGGCGCATCACTGCTGTCCGGTACGTTTTAGTTGAACAGGACATAATTTGAGCAATAGTAAGGGTTGTAGGATGAAAAAGCGTGGGGTCGATTTGAATGCGGTCTCGGCGGTTCGGGTGGTGTCTTTGAGGTCAACTCAAGGACA
>JBGTIB010000294.1:0-4519 GCA_041745875.1 Flavobacteriales bacterium
CTTCTTGCCCTCGGCCGGCTCGTTGATGGGGAACTTGATGCGGCCGTTGCCGTTGCTCATCACCTTGCTCATCAGCGCGGTGTACTCGGTGCTGATGTCCTTGTCGTCGAAGCTCACCAGCTGCGCGAAGCCCATCACGCGGGCGTAGAAGTCCACCCACTGGTTCATCTCGCCCCAGCCCACGTTGCCCACCATGTGGTCGATGAACTTCAGGCCCACCGGCTCCGGGTTGTAGTGGCTCTTCCAGGCGCGGTAGCCGGGCAGGAAGGGACCCTTGTACTCGTTGCGCTCCACGAAGATGTGGACCGTCTCGCCATACGTGTGGATGCCGCTGCGCACCACATAGCCATGCTCATCCTCCTCCCGCACCGGCTCCATGAAGCTCTTCGCGCCACGCTTGGTGGTCTCCTCCCAGGCCTTCTTCGCGTCGGGCACCCACAGCGCGATCACCTTCACGCCATCGCCGTGCTTGCGGATGTGCTCGTTGATCGGGCTGTCCGGCGTCATCGGCGTGGTCAGCACCAGGCGGATCTTGTCCTGCACCAGCACATAGCTCGTGCGGTCCTTCATGCCCGTCTCCAGGCCCGCGTAGGCCAGGCTCTGGAAGCCCCACGCGCTCTTGTAGTAGTGCGCGCTCTGCTTGGCGTTGCCCACGTATAGTTCTACGTAGTCCGTGCCCAGCAGGGGCAGGAAGTCCTGTGCATCGGCCATGATCTTCTCCAGGCCGTAGTCGACGTCTTTGAGTCCGGTTGCCATGTTCCTTCGATCTGTCGATCAGATGATCAGACCTGCCTGCCGACAGGCAGGTGATCAGATGATCGGGGGTTAGCGTTTCAATTTATCCTTGGAGGTGCTGATGATCTTGTTCAGGACCCGTACGATCGGCCTGAGCTCCTCCAGACAGGCGGTCGCACTTTCAATGTTACGACTGATGCAGAGTAGCAACCAGTACTCGGTTTCGTCGGCTTCCTTCAGTGCGATCCACATCTTGTGGATGAAGTCGGCCAAGCTTTCTCCGTTCTGGGCTTCACGGACCAAGGCGCCAATGGCAGTGCCTGATCGGAACACCTGGTTCGCCACCACGAACTTCTTCTTCTCCTGAAGTTCTTCAGCGAGGTCCCAGATACTCTGCGCGAAGCGGAACGTGAGCGTTACGATCGTGTTGTCCCGATACCGCGGGTTGTACGAGATGGGCGCTTCAGCAACGACGAACGGTGCGAACAACTCGTCCTCGGCAATGGCGTTCTGCCACTCCTTCTGGTCCATGTCCTTCAACTCCTTCATCGTTCCGGCGTGCACTGTTCGCGGCTACGGCATTTCCATCATCTGATCGACCGATCATCTGATCTCTCTTGTGCCTCAAAGTTCGGGCTTTTTGCGGGGGTGGGGCTGATTGGGATCAGCTCATCCGGCCATGATCTCGCTCTCGCGCCCTGTTGGGAAGAATCCGGGCAGGATCCAAGGGGAGAACATGATCGGGATGGCAATTTCGTAGAGGACGCCACCGCCGGTTTCTACACGCCTCAGGAGCGCGAGCGCGATGAGCTCGTCGGTGATCTTCTTCAGGGTCTTGTCCGTGGTATCCGTTATCCGCTCGGCGTCCTGTCGCGAGACGCGTCCCCGCAGGAAGGCCTCCTTGACCAAGTGGCGTGCTTCATCGCGCATGCGCCCGTCGCTCGTCATGCGGTCCACGAATACATCGATGCGACGGAGCACGCCATCCAATTGGAAGGAGTCGCGCATGAAGGTCACCTGATCGATGGCAGTGCTCAGGAACCACCGACAGAATGCGACAAGCTGGGCGTTGCTCAAGTTGCCGCGTCCGTCCAGGTCGCCCATGCGTGGGGCATCAGCGCCTTCGAGCATCGCGCGGTACTCATCGCGCTTACGCGCCAGTCCGCGTGAAATGGACCACAGCCCGCCAGCGTCCAAGCCATCGGCCAGGGCCCATGCATCTGAACAGAGCCGCACAACGCGACCATTGCCGTCCAGGAAGGGGTGGATCCACGCGAGGCGGTGATGCGCAGCGGCCATCGCGATCACGCGCCTCACGCGAGATCTGTTCGGTGCCGCATCGCGGTCGTAGTAATTGGAGAAGCGCGCCATGAAACGCGGCATCTGATCATGTGCCGGTGCGATGTGACGGCCCACTTCCACTTCTCCTGTCCGGTACTCGCCTGGGAACACGGCCTTCTCCACGCCCTCTTTGCTCATCACGCGCAGGAAGTCATCGGGCAGGTGTTGGTAGAACGCCCGATGCACGCCCTTGATGAAGGCTTCCGCGGATGGATCGGTCCCATATGTGTGTTGCAAAGCGCCATCGCGCAGGGCCTTGCTCACGGCAATGTGTGCCAGTGCTTCTTGCTGCAGGTCGCGTTTTCGCTTGTCTGTGGCGTACTGGTTCCGCAACGCGCGGTCGATGTCGATCGGGTGCGTGTCGTGTCCTTCGATCAGGTTGCTGTAGTAACTGTTCATGGGCCGCACCAGATCCGCCACGGCGGCGCGGGTCACCGGATGCATGGCTTCAGATAGCGCGGCCGATCTGGCGATCAGCTCCACGGCCAAGTCTTCCAACTCCCCGCTCGGGTCGTCCGGGAACAGGGGCTCCATGGCGGCGGGATCCGTGTACAGGCGGATGGGGTCGGCCATGCTGTGCGCTCTGCGGTCGTGGTGCCCGCGATGCCCAAAGGTAAGCCAAGGGCTGGGGGTGTGGCAAATCTATTCCGATGGTCATTCCGATGCTTAATCCATTGTATATCAATTATATAGCAAATTAATGTGCATGTGTGTTCCGATGGCTGTTCCGGCGCCGTTTCCGACAGGGGATGTTGGAACTGGGGCTTGGGCGTGCCCCGGCCCACCCTTCGGCTCCTCTCAGGGTCGGCCGGGTCGGGCTAGGAGTTCAGCACGGGCAAGACCCGGACCTGCAAGTCCTCGGCCTGAGTACAGGCCTGCGGGCTTTCCGCTGCTTTCCCTCGCGCGAATGCTCATAGCGGGAAAGATGTCCCGGCTCTGGTTACTGAGTGGGATGGACCCGTCTAAGTGTCAATCGCCGGGCACTATCGCCGCCCTCCCCAAGGACTAACTCCTTGAGTTCGATCACCTCGAAGACATCTACATCCTTCCCATTGCCACGAAGAGTAAGGCGGGGTGATTTCCCATTGTCAGAAACACGAATGGACAGGTTCTGTTCTGCCCAGATCAGGCTTTGTATTCCCGGTTCACGACAGTTGTTCACTTGCGATAAATCCATCCGCTGTCGCCTATCCATTTCCCACTCCACATAGAGACAATCAATGCGTGCATTAATGTTGTTGAAGAATTGGACTGTATCGTTCTTGTAGTACGCGCTGTCCTTGTTGTTGGCTATCCAGACAGTGACCGCATTCTTCTCCTTGGCCGATTCGGCTAATACGGATCGAATGGTTTTGGCTGGAAGTTCGTCCTGCGCAACAGCTGGCAGCACACCGCTAATCGCAAGCGCGAATGGTATCGCCCAAGACAGTTTCATGAATGACCAACGCGATTCC
Source organism: Flavobacteriales bacterium (assembly GCA_041745875.1). GTDB lineage: Bacteria > Bacteroidota > Bacteroidia > Flavobacteriales_F > PHOS-HE28 > PHOS-HE28. Next base: position 3,531 of record JBGTIB010000294.1, read on the forward strand.
GCGTGAGGGATAGCAGCAGAAAGCCCACAGCGAAGAACGAGCGAGGACCTGCCTGTCCGGCAGGCAGGCTTGTAGCAGAAAGCCCGACCCCGAGGCTTTGCGAGGGGGCACGCCCATACCTCGACTTCGCTCGGTGTGACACGTGCCCATCATCTGATCTTCTGATCTTCTGATCTTCTAATCTTCTGATCAGCTACTCCACCCAACTCTTCCAATACTTCCCATCATCCAGCTTCAGCGCCTCCTCCGTCACCATCAGCGGCTTGAAGGTGTCCACCATCACGGCCAGTTCATCGGTCACTTTCTTGCCGATGCTGCGCTCCATGGCGCCGGGGTGCGGGCCGTGGGGGATGCCGGCGGGGTGCAGGCTGATGTGGCCCGGGCCCACGTCGTTGCGGCTCATGAAGTCGCCATCGACGTAGTAGAGCACCTCGTCGCTGTCGATGTTGCTGTGGTTGTAGGGCGCGGGGATGGCCTGCGGGTGGTAGTCGTAGAGGCGCGGGCAGAAACTGCACACCACGAAGGCGTCCGTCTCGAAGGTCTGATGCACCGGTGGTGGCTGGTGTATGCGGCCGGTGATGGGCTCGAAGTCGTGGATGCTGAAGGCGTAGGGGTAGTTGTAGCCGTCCCAGCCCACCACATCGAAGGGGTGACTGGCGTACACGAACTCGTGCAGCAGGCCCTGCTTCTTCACCTTGATCACGAAGTCGCCCTTCTCGTCGTGCGTCTCCAGCTTCTTGGGCCTGCGGATGTCGCGCTCACAGAACGGGGAATGCTCCAGCAGCTGGCCGAACCAGTTGCGGTAGCGCTTCGGCGTGTACATCGGCCGGTGGCTCTCCACGATGAAGAGGCGGTTGTCGCTGTCCTTGAACTCCATGGTGTAGATCATCCCGCGGGGGATCATCAGGTAGTCGCCGTACTTGAAGTCGATGTTGCCCAGGAAGGTGCGCAGGGTGCCGCTGCCCTTGTGGATGAAGATCATCTCATCG
>JBGTIB010000295.1:0-5682 GCA_041745875.1 Flavobacteriales bacterium
CTGGCCTTGTTCCTGCTGGTGGCCTATGCCCTGTTCAGCATCTTCCGCAATGCGGAACAGAACCAGGTGTGGGTGGGCATGGCGAAGGAGACCGCCCACCAACTGGGCACCCCGCTCAGTTCACTGATGGCCTGGATGGAGATCCTGAAGTCGCAGGGTGTGGATCCCGCAGCGATCACCGAGATGCGCAAGGACGTGGACCGCCTGGAAGTGATCACCGAGCGCTTCAGCAAGATCGGCTCGGCACCCGACCTCACCACCGAGAAGCTCTACCATACCCTGCGCGCCACGGTGCTCTACCTGCGTCCCCGCCTGCCCGGTCGCGTGAAGATCGAGGTGATCACCCCGGCGGACACCGAACTGCAGGTGCCGCTGAACCGGGCCTTGTTCAGCTGGGTGTTCGAGAACCTGATCCGCAACGCCATCGATGCCATGGAAGGCGAAGGAAGGATCACCCTGGAGATCATCCCCGAAGGCGGCGTGGTACATGTGGATGTGAGCGATACCGGCAAAGGCATCCCGGCCTCGCAACACGGCACGGTCTTCAACCCCGGTTTCACCACCAAGAAACGCGGCTGGGGCCTGGGCTTGTCGCTCAGCAAGCGCATCATCGAGCAGTACCACCGTGGCAAGATCTTCGTGAAGAAAAGCGCGCCCGGCAAAGGCACCACCTTCCGGATCACGCTGAACCAAGGGGTGTTGGGGACGGCGATGGTGAGTGAGGGTGAGATGGAAGTGACAAGTAACAAGTGACAAGTAACAAGTCACAACAGCTTGTCACGAAACCAACGGAGCTCATCTTGTTACTTGACCCTTGTAACTTGACACTTGACACTTTGAACTGATCTTGAACTTCGGCGGCTGAACGATCTACCGAAGGCGCTTTCACAGGCTCAAAACAATGGGAACAGGCAAGATGCCTGTTCGACCTTATGCCCGGCATCTACCTCCACATCCCTTTCTGCCGAAAAGCCTGCACCTACTGCGATTTCCACTTCAGCACCAGCACGCAAGGCAAAGCGCGAGTGCTGGACGCTATGGTGAAGGAGTTGGAACAGCGGGCCGCAGAACTGCACGGCACCGTGGACACCATCTACTTCGGGGGCGGCACACCGAGCTTGTTGGATCCTGGTGAGATCGCACGTTTCATGCAGGACATCCATGCACGCTTCGCCGTGGCAGCGGATGCTGAGGTGACCATGGAGGCCAATCCGGACGATATCACCGAAGCGCGACTGGTGTTTTGGAAGGAGCTCGGCATCACCCGCCTGAGCCTGGGCACGCAGAGCTTCCGCGAAGAGCGACTGCGCTTCATGGGGCGTGCGCACACCGCCGAGCAGGCCCTGCGCAGCATCGATCTGATCGCCAGGGCGGGGTTCGCATCCTGGACCATCGACCTGATCTACGGGCTGCCACAGATGACCCTTGCCGAGTGGGACGAACAACTCACCATCGCCCTGGACCACGGCATGCCACACCTGAGCGCCTACTGCCTGACCGTGGAAGCGAGGACCGCACTCGCGCACCAAGTGGCCAAAGGCAGGGTACACATGCCCGACGATGCCGACCAGAGCGCGCAGTTCGACCGCTTGATGGAGCGCATGGAACAGGCCGGCCTCGTGCATTACGAGATCAGCAATTTCGGAAAGCCGGGCCACTCCTCGCGGCACAACACCTCCTACTGGGAGGGGGTCCCTTACCTGGGCATCGGTCCTTCGGCCCATAGCTACGACCGCAGTACCAGACGCTGGAACATTGCCAACAACATCCTCTATGCCCAAGCCTTGGAGCGGGACGAAACTTACTGGAAGGATGAGGTGTTGAGCCGCGCCATGCGTACCAACGAAGCCCTGCTCACCGGCCTCAGGACCATGGCGGGTGTGGCATTGGACAGCCTGGAGCTGGATGCGCTCGCGGCCAACCGGGAGGCCTTCGAACGACATGTTTCGGCAGGAAACCTGTTCGTGCGCAATGGACGATTAGTTTTGACCGGCTCAGGTCGGCATTTCGCTGATCGCATCGCCGCAGATCTATTCGTGGACGAACAATGATCGCTGAGATCACCCACCATGGCCGCACCTTTCGTGTGGACCTCTCCAACCCTATCGATCTATCGTTGCCGATGGGTGCTGGCGAAGGGCATGTGCGCGCCTGGGGTGTGGAGCCCGCACGGATCGAGCCGCTGCGATCAGGGGATGTCGTGTACAGCGTGGCTTCCGGCGGACCGCTCAATTTTCGCTCCGTGCATTTCAACCCGCACGGGCATGGCACCCATACCGAGAGCGTGGGTCATATTTCGGCGGATGATGTTCCGGTGGGCGCCCTGTTGAAGCGCTATTTCTTCACTGCGCAGGTGGTGAGCCTGCTGCCCGAGGAGCGACGTGCACCGGACAACCGCACCGATTCGGTGATCACCCTGGAGCAGCTTCGCAACGCAGTGAACGAACGCCCGCCCGAAGCCTTGGTGTTGCGCACCCTGCCACATGCCGAGGACCTGGCCTCCCGCCAATGGACAGGCAGCAATCCTGCCTATCTGCAAAGCACCGCCTGTGCATGGTTGCGCAGCATCGGTGTGAAGCACCTCCTGCTCGACCTGCCCAGTGTGGACCGTGAGGAGGATGGCGGCGTACTGGCCGCGCACCACGCCTTCTGGGACCATCCCAACACCCTGGACCAGGAGCGCACCATCACCGAGATGTTACGCGTTCCCCGTGAAGTACGCGATGGCGAATACCTGCTGGAACTGCAGCTGGCGAATTTCCTGAACGATGCTTCGCCGAGCCGTCCGGTGCTCTATGCCCTGACCCCATGACGCTCGCCGCGTTCCGAGCGCATTGCATGCGACTGCCAGGTTTCAGCGAGGATCTGCCCTTCGACGAGAACACGCTCGCCTTCCGGGTGGGAGGCAAGATCTTCGCCCTCATGGATGTGGACCTGTTCGTGAGCGTCAACCTCAAGTGCGATCCCGAACGGGCCATTGAGTTGCGCGAGCAATATCCAGCCATCACCCCTGGATACCACATGAACAAGCAGCACTGGAACACAGTGCTCACCGATGGAAGCGTGCCACCGAAGCTGTTGCTTGAACTGGCCGACCACAGCTACGCGCTGGTGAGGGCATCGTTGCCGAAAAAGGTGAGGGAGGGGCTCGCCTGAGCACTGCAGCGCCGGGGCATTGCCGCATCTACCTTTGCCGCTTACCGAACGGGTCATGGAAAATCAGAACATCGGCAGGGTACTGCTCGGCTTTTTCTTCAAGGGTCTGCTGATACTGGTTCCTGTTACGGTGATCGTGTGGGCCTTGTGGCAAGCATTGGCCTTCCTGGACGGGATCATCGTGATGGAATTCCCCGGGCTGGGGCTGGTGGTATTGCTCACCATCATCACCGTGGCCGGCTGGCTCGCATCCTCCTTCCTCTTCCAACCATTCGTGGAACTGGGTGACGAGGTGCTGCAACGCATCCCCTTCCTGAAGACGCTTTACGGCGCCGTGAAGGACCTGGTGGAGGCCCTGGTCGGTAACAAGCGCCGCTTCGACCGACCTGTGCTGGTCAAGCTCGATCGCAATTCGGACCTGGAGAAGGTCGGCTTCATCACCGAGGATGACCTGACACACCTGGGGATCCCCGGAGGCAAGGTCGCGGTGTACATGCCGCATGCCTTCAACTGGAGCGGCAACCTGGGGATCGTTCCCATCGAGAACATCACGCCCCTGCAAGCCAACCCCGCTGACGTCATGAAGTTCGTGGTGAGCGGTGGCGTAAGCAAGGTGGCCGACGAACATTGACGCGCTCGATAACCAGATGGAAGTCGGGAAGCGCCTCCGTTGTTCGTTGCTCCTCTCGGCGTTCGTCGGAGCATTGACCCTGTTCGCCCAAGGCCCCACCGTGGTGGAGATGCGCTCCTATTCCTTCAGCAACGGCGTACATCCGACGTTCGCGGTGGTCCACACGGATACCGATCAGCGTACGGTGGAGGCACATTGGCGCGATGTGATCAAGAATGTCAGCAGCAAGGTGACCGGCAAGAAGGAGCTGATCGGCATGGCCGCGTTGGTGAGCGAGATCTCGCCCGATACCATACGGATCCTGATGAAGAGCGAGTCGGTCAAGTCGCTTTCGCAGGTCACCGTTCACATCGCCTTCCTCACCACCAGGGGCTATGTGGGTACGTCCAGCGACAGCAGCATGGTACGCTCGGCCCGTGCCTTCGTATACCGGCATGCACTGGCACTGCGCATGGAATTGGCGAACAAGGAGCTGGCCCTGGCCGAGCGCTACCTGAAGGGTTATGAACGGGACCTGGCCATGCTGCAACGCGAGCTTGAACGCGCCGAAGGACAATTGGCAAGGACCGAGATGAAGGACAGCACCGCCGTGCTCGACCAGGCGAGGACGAAGGAGGAGCTCCGTGGAATGGAAACCGACCTGGCGAACAAGAACAAGCAACAGGACACCGAGCCGGATGTGGAGGCGGAAGAAGACCTGAAAGACATGCAGAAGGCACAACGCAAGGTCCAAGGCCAGCACGACAAGGCAGTGAAGGCCGAACAACAGGCCATCAAACGCAGTGCTTCGTTGGAGGAGACGATCCGTCGCAACAAGGAAGCGCAGGTGAAGAAGGAACAGCAGATCGAACGGCAGCGTGCCCACGTGGAAGAACTGCGTGAGAAGGTGAAGTCCATCCACTGAAGCAATACGCCTGGTCCGCCACCTGCTGCGCCGATCCTTGTCGCACCCCTGATCCGATGGTCCCCGGAACCGCACAGCACGCACGCCGCAACGCCCTGCTGCTGCTGCATTTCACGGTGCTCATTTGGGGCTTTACGGGTATCCTGGGCCGTTTGATCGATCAATCCGCGGAACAGGTGGTATACATGCGGACAGTGATCGGCATATTCGGCCTGGTGCTGGCTGGCTGGTGGATGCGTTTCCCCGTGCTGCCCAACCGGCGCGATGTGCACCACCACCTGCTCACCGGCGTGGTCATCGCCGCGCATTGGTGGACCTTCTTCCACGCGATCAAGATCAGCACCGTGTCCATCGCCGTGGCCTGCCTGGCCGTCAGTTCGATCTTCACCGCGCTGCTGGAGCCCATCTGGACCAAGGGCCGGGTGCAGGTCTGGCAACTTGTGTTGGGCGCGGTATCCGTAGCCGCTCTGCTGCTCATCTTCGGGCTGGAGACCGGCTACCGGATGGGTATCGTGGTGGCCACGATGTCCGCGCTGCTCTCAGCCTGGTTCACTGTGGTGAATGGCCAGTTGGTGAAGCGCGACCATTCGGGTCGCATCGGGCTGTATGAACTGTTGGGCGCGGCGATGGTGGTGGGCATCTGGATGGCCGTGGAAGGCAAGCTGCCTCCGCCCCTGTGGGAACTACCTACTGACCAGATCCTTTGGCACCTGATCCTTGGCCTCATCTGCACCGCCTTCGCATTCGTCGCTGGCATCGCCGTGATGCGGCAACTGAGTGCCTTCACCGTAAGCCTCACCGTGAACTTGGAGCCGGTGTACAGCATCGTGCTGGCCTTGATCATCTGGGGCGAGGATGAAAAGCTTCACATGGGCAGCTATCTGGGCTTCGTGCTTATCCTTGGGAGTTTGTATGTGAATGGGTGGTTCGCGAAACGGAGCGCCAAGCGGATCTCAGTGGAGAGTCGCTAGTCGTTAGTCGTTAGTGGCGA
>JBGTIB010000296.1:0-7451 GCA_041745875.1 Flavobacteriales bacterium
CGCCCAACCTGAAGTTCAGGTGGTGGTCTATGCGGTCATCGAACCAGTGGGTGCCGCTGAGCTCGATGTCCAGCGTGTTGCTGCGCACTTCCATGGTGGGCACGTGGACAGCGCCGTCGCGGATCTCGATCCGGTTCTCCAGCCGTGCGAAGCGTACATCGGCGAGCCGCGTGCTCAGTTCGGTGGTGTTCACGAAGGGCGATACGAGCTTGTTCTTCCGCAGGTGATCGGCCACATCCAGCAGGGGCTTGTGGTCTTTGATGCCTCCGTTGTCGATGGCGATATCCAGCGTACACACCAAACGATCCATGTCCAGGACCATGCTTGGTGACAAGGGAGCGCGCAGTTCCACGCGGGCCTGCGAGATGCCACTGAGATGCCTGTGCCCGATGAAATCCTGCCCGAAATCCTGGAACTCGCGGAACAGTTGTTTGATGTCGATGCCTTGGAAGGTGGCGTCGATGGCCAGGGGATAGTAGCCTGCGGCGGTGGCGCGTGCATCCAGCTCCAGGCTGCCAAGCACCGCACCCGAAGCGGTGTTGAGGGTTACCGGCGCCACGCGCAACACGCGATCCTTCATGCGCAAGGTGCCGGTGATGTCCGTGGCGATGAAGTCCTCGAAGACGAGTTCGTCCACCCGTGCCCGCAGGTCGAGCTCGATCGTGGCGGGCAGGGTTAGCGCATAATCGCTGTCGCCTGTCCTGGCGGGAGCATCGCTGCGCAGCAGGGCGGCCAGTTCGATCCGCGTGGAGTTGGCTTCCGCCTCGATCACCAGGCGCTGGTCCTCGAACAAGAGGTAGGGCATCAGGTTGCGCAGGGTGCCATGCAACACCAGGGGGCTGCCCTGTACCACGGCTTTCAGTCCGTTGATGCTGGCATCGTTGCCGTTGAGCGCGAGGTCGGCATCGAGCTTCTCCACGCGGTGGCGCACGCCCTTCAGCTTCAGCGTGGCGTTGCGCAGGCTGGCACCACCGGCGATGTGCAGGGCCTTCAGGTCCGACGCGCGGAAGCCGGCCACCTCGCGCAGCCGACCCTCCACCTGGGCGTTGGCATTCAAGCGACCGCTCACCTGTTCCAAGGTATCGACCTGCACGAAGCGGAGCAGGTCGGCCAGGTCCATGTCGATCCGCAGGTCGGCTTTCAAGGGGGCGTTCACCAGGCCGGTGCTTTCCCAGTTGCCCGCCAGGGAGCCATTGCCCGTGCGGGCCGTGAAGCCTTTCACCAGCACGCGGCTTGGCGTGCCCGAGGGGTCCAGGTCCAGGGACAATTCACCACCGATGTCGTTGAGCACGGTGCCACTGCGGTTCTCCTTCACCCGCCCCTTGCTCACCTTGGCACCGATGGACAGGGAGGGTCCGGCCCCTTCGATCGTTCCGGCATAGCGCAAGGCGATGTCCGCCATGCCGCGGAGCTCATAGCCCTGCAGGTGCCGCGTAAGCCGGTCGGGCAACAAGGCAAAGGCCGGTGCCACGGCGATACCGAAACCATTGGCCCGCAGGTCCAGCCGTTGTCCGGCGCCTTCGGGGATCAGGTCCATGGTCACTTCCAAAGGCAGATCGCCCATGTTCACCAAGCCTTGGGTGATGCGGAAGGCGCCATCATCACCGCCGAAGGAGAGGTCCAGGCGCAGGTGCCCGCTGCGTTCGGCAAGGATCCGCTCGGTGCCTTGGTACCAGTGGTGCAACACGAGGTCGCCTTCCAGCGTGAGTTCGTTCAAGGCTTCGCTGAAGAGGCCACGGAGGCTGAGCGCGCGGCTGTGGCCGAGCAGGTCGAGACCCGAACGATCGTCGCGGAAACGAAGGGCCAGGTCGCTGAAGCTCACCTTGTCCAGGGCGATGGTGGCTGTGGTGGTCGCCGTGCTGTCGGCCTTCAGGATCATGTAGTTGCCATTGCCGTTGCCATCCAGCCCCGGCCGCAGGTCCACCTGTTCGCCGTGGATGCGCTGGATGGTGTAGTCCCCGCGGAACAGGTCCCACACGCTGAACTCCAGGTACAGCTCGCGGGCGAAGAGCAGGGTATCGGGCACCACGTCATCGGTACGGCGCTCCATGGCCAGCACATCGTGCAGGCGCAAGCCCGCCATGGGGAAGCGGGCGATAAGGGTGAGGTCCATGTCGCGCACGCTCACAGGCGCATCGAGGCGTTCGTTGATCACCGCCACCAGGGCATCCTTCACCTGTGGCTCGTAGCGTTTGGCCAGTACCACCAGCACGCTGAGCGCCATGACGAACAAGGCAGCGAGTACAAGTAGGGGTGTGCGGAAGCGGCGGAACATGGGGAAGATGCGCAAGCTAGCTGTGCCGGCAGGGGCATAACGGCGGATCCCGTGCCGTTCGTTCACAGGGCGGTGTTATTGGGGCGGAGGCCCGGCCCTTCTCCCTGCCATGCTGCCATTTGAATGCAGCCGCAGATGACGCAGATGGCGCAGATGAATGCAGCCCTGGTCAGGAGGGCCTTTCAGCCAGCGAACGACGCCTTTGCGGCTTTTTCCCACCTTCCGAAGCGGAGCGGGGACCTACCTTATCCGCTGTGGCTTTGACGGCTTTCCCGGCAGCCGCTGTGGATCATGCGCTTTCGGATCGGTGCTTTGGTGGTGTGGCGCGCACAGGTGGTGCCCATCGTGAACCGTTGGGACCAGCGCGATGCCACCATCTACCACATCCACACCCGCAACGCCAGGGGCGAACTGGTCACCGACCCCATGGTCACCTTCGGGCAGATCGTGAGCGAGATCAACGCCTACGCCCGCTTCTGCGTGGGCGACCAGGTCCACATCGGCCCCTGGGACACCTACGTTAAAGCACGCTGGTGGAACCTCCGCAAGGGCACCGTCATCTACCGCATCAACGACTTCCTCGATGAGGGGCGCAACATCGTGAAGTACACCCAGGAGGAACTGGTGCAACGCGTGGAGGCGTACGTGGAGTAGCCGGTGTTGGGTGACCAGATCATCATGGCCCAAGGAGTACCGGGCTCAGCGCTAAGCCCGCCGTTCGTTCCAGCGGTACCACCCGCACCCTGTAATTTTGTACCGATGTGCTACAGCACCACCTTGGACAAGGAGGTCCGCGATCTGGAGCGCGTGTTGAACAGGCGCATGATCGAGGCCGCGCGCCGAATCCATTGGCCCGATGATGACCGCTCCATGCCTTTTGGCCAGACCAGCGCCTTCACACGCCCGTTCTGGCCGGTGCTGTCGTCGGCAACACCCGCGCAGATCGACATCTATCGCTGGGGCTTCTTTCCCAGGAACGTTTCGAGCGAGGCGGAGGCGAAGGAGTTCATCAAGACCTATACCCCCTTCAATGCCATCGCCGAGGAGGTGGAGACCAAGCGGATGTATCGCGATGCGTGGTGGAAGGGACAACGCTGCCTGGTCCCAGTTACCCACTTCACGGAATGGCAGCACATCCCTGTGGAAGGGAAGAAGACACCGAGGAAGGTGCCTTTCAACATCCGCAGCACCGAGGAGATCACCTTCCTGGGCGGCATCTGGCAGGATACGCTACTGGGGTACCGCACCTATACCATCCTCACCACAAAGGCGAACCCGCTCATGGAGATCATCCACAACAGCAGGAAGCGGCAACCGGTCATCATCCCTTCGGACATGGCGCAATTCTGGTTGTCACCCGGTATCCCCCCGGACCAAGCGATGTCCCTTTGTGCGGCCATCCCCGAGCGGGATATGATCGCAGAGGAAAAGGCGGTTGCTTAGGGCCAGGAGGTGAGGTCCTGTGCAGGGAAGGTAGGAAAGGCCTGCCTACTACGAGTCATGGTGGCGGGCGGGAGAGGGAACGGATCACAGATCCTCACCAGCGTGGGGTTTCTGTCGTTGGGATTCAAACGCGCCATGTTCTCCAAGTCATCAGCCCGCCATGCTGTCGCCAGGAATCCAACCGGATGAGCGCGTCCTTGAAGCGCGACTTACAGGACGTGAACCCAACACCAGGCCTTCCTCAGAAACGGAAGCCGTACCCGATAGCGAGGTTCAGGGTATTCAGGTTCGTTTCGATACTACCAAGCGAGGTGGATGAATCGGTGATGATGCCGAACGCGGAAGTGATGGTCGTAACAGGAAAACCAGAGAAATCGACCTTACCACCCCAGTAGTCCACATTGAACAGCAAACTGCTACGGCGGCCCACATTGTATTTCAGGCCAACGCCTAACAAGGTGGCAAAGCCGGAAGCGTTCGTTTCCTGCCGGGACACCTCGAAAGCCTCAAAACCATCGCGACCCTCAATCGTAGTTGCAGGCAAACGGGACAGCATAACACCGAGCATTGCCCTGAAGTCGAAAAAAAGGCGCTCGCTGATAGGCGAAGAGCGGTAGCCACCGATCAGATACCCCGATGTCATCCAAGACTCCGAGGTCACCGTGTAGCCATCGATGGCGAACTGTGTCATCAGGCCTGAAGCATATGCCTGGGCATCCACGGTATTGGCCTGGCCCCGCGCCAAAGCGGTAAGGCCCCAGCCATTCGTGAAGGTGTATCCGAACGATATATCGAAGATGGCACCCGTCTTTGCAAAGCCGGAGTAAGTGGATGAGTTGAAATCCTTCGAGGCGAATTGCCCAGTGGGGATACTTGGACCCAGCGAGATCGCCAGGAAGCCACGCTTCTCCTCACCTGTGGACTCGTCCTGGGCCATCACACAAGGTGTTTGTAATACGATCAGGATACACATCGCTCCTAAAAACGATCGTGAACGGGAAAGGTGTGCGCTCATGGTAAGGAGGATGAAATGTTTTGGATATAACAATGATAATAAACTAATCCATCCCTCCAATGCCCCACCGGCTGGATATACTACTTCCGTTGTAACCGAACGAGATCCTTATCGATCACGATCGTTGATAACCGATCAGCACCCATTTCTCGAACACGCTCCCATCCTCCGCATCTTGTCTACTCATTTCCGCGACAAGGCCCTCCCCCTCATGCCCCTCTCCAAGAACGATATCCGCAAACGTGCCACGGCCTTCGCCCACGATTGGAAGGACGCGCACAACGAGGATGCCGATGCCAAGAGCTTCTGGGATGACTTCCTGAAAGTGTTCGGCATACCGCGCCGGCGGGTCGCGGTGTTCGAGCAGTTGGTGAAGAAGCTGGATGAGCGCCACGGCTACATCGATCTCTACTGGCCAGGCAAGCTGGTGGTGGAGCACAAGAGCCGCGGCAAGGACCTGGGCAAGGCGCAAGGGCAGGCCATCGATTACCTGCATGGCCTGAAGGACCACGAGCTGCCGGAATACATCATCGTCAGCGACTTCGCCCGGCTGCACCTGCACCACCTGGAAACCGGCGAAGCCTTCGAACTGGAACTGGCCGAGCTGCCCAAGCACATCGACCGTTTCGACTTCATCAGCGGCTACACCAGCCGTGCACCGCGCGAGCAGGACCCGGTGAACATCCGCGCGGCGGAACTGATGGGCCGCCTGCACGACGAACTGAAGGCCACCGGTTACACCGGCCACGCACTGGAGGTGTACCTCGTGCGCCTGCTCTTCATCCTCTTCGCGGACGATACCGGCATCTTCGAGAACAGCGCGTTCTTCGATTGGGTACATGGCCACACGGGCGAGGATGGCACCGACCTCGGCCCCAAGCTGGAACGCCTCTTCCAGGTGCTGAACAGCGAGAAGGCGCAGCGCTCGCGCAACCTGGACGAACGCCTTGCCGAGTTCCCCTACGTGAACGGCAAGCTCTTCGAGGAGCACCTGCCCATGGCCGATTGGGACGGGGCCATGCGCGTAACGCTGCTGGAGGCCTGCGGGCTGGATTGGAGCCGCATCAGCCCCGCCATCTTTGGGGCGCTGTTCCAGAGCGTGATGGACCCCAAGGCCCGCCGCGACCTGGGTGCCCACTACACCAGCGAGGCCAACATCCTGAAGCTGATACAGCCGCTCTTCCTCGATGAATTGTGGGAGGAGTTCAACAAGGTGAAAGGCAACCACACCAAGTTGACACAGTACCATAAGAAGCTCAGTCAACTGCACTTTCTAGACCCCGCCTGCGGTTGCGGTAACTTCCTGGTGATCACCTACCGCGAGCTGCGGCGCCTGGAGGTGGAGGTGATCCGCGCGTTGATGAAGGGCCAGCAGGTGACCAACGTGGACCAGCTGATCCGGCTGAACGTGGACCAGTTCTACGGCATCGAGATCGAGGACTTCCCCGCGCAGATCGCGCAGGTGGCCCTGTGGCTTACGGACCACCAGATGAACCAGGAGATCAGTCAGGCTTTTGGTGAGTATGTGATCAGGATCCCGCTAACTAAGAGTCCCACGATATTGTGCGGTAACGCACTTACCACGGATTGGCAACGAATGATAGAGTACGACCCTGATAAGTTCTTCCCGGGGTTCGATTACATATTCGGCAACCCTCCATTCGTCGGCAGCTCTTTCATGACACCGACGATGAGAGAGGAGATCACCAGCTTGTTCTCAGATATTGCGGGTGCGGGTGTATTGGATTATGTCACTGGATGGTTTGCCAAGGTTGCCAAGTACATGCAACGCATTGATGATGACTGGAATCCAGTGGAAGGATTTCCTGTCAGGACCCGAGCCGCATTTGTCTCTACCAATAGCATCACTCAAGGCATACAAGTAGCGGTACTTTGGAATCATCTCTTTGCCCAGGGCATCAAGATCCACTTCGCCCACCGCACCTTTCGTTGGAACAATGAGGCGCGTGGTGTGGCGGCCGTGCATTGCGTGATCATTGGCTTTGCGGATCACGATGTTCCAAAGAAGCGGCTGTACACATACACTGATTCAAAAGCACCGCCTACGCTGAAAGTGGTGCATAACATCAACCCCTACCTGGTAGATGCTCGGGACGTGTTGATCCCCAGCCGCAGCAAGCCGATCTGCAATGTGCCCGAGATGATGAAGGGTAGCCAGCCTACTGATGATGGAAATCTGCTCTTCACCAAGGAGGAGATGAAGGACTTCCTTCGACATGAGCCAGCAGCCAAGAAGTTCATACGGCCATTTGTTGGGGCGCAGGAATTCATCAACGGGATTGAGCGGTACTGCCTCTGGTTGAAGCATGCGTCACCTACAGAGCTAAAGGAGCTCACGCTCGTCCTTGAAAGGTTGGAGAATATTCGACGCTTCCGAAGTGCGAGCACCAAGGCGGCAACGCGGTCCAAAGCCAGTACACCTGCCTTGTTCGATGAGGATCGACAGCCGGAGCAGGGTCATTTCCTAATCGTACCAAGTGTTTCATCGGAGCGGCGCTACTATGCACCAATAGGCTTCATGGATTCTGGAACGGTTGCTTCAAACCTATGTTTGATAGTACCGCGTGCAACGCTCTACCATTTCGGTGTCCTTACCTCTACCATGCACATGAGTTGGATGCGGCAGACTTGTGGACGCTTGAAAAGCGACTACCGCTACTCCAACAAGATCGTCTACAACAACTACCCCTGGCCATC
>JBGTIB010000297.1:0-11933 GCA_041745875.1 Flavobacteriales bacterium
AGATCGCTACAGCCGTTCATTGACAGGGTCTACATCGTAAATGCCGCATTACCAATGGTCCAACCACAGTGACATCATTGTGGCATGCGGTTTCGTATCGAACGCATCGACACACCAACCAAAACTAAACCCCCACGAACCATGTCAACCAAAAGCAATGTAGCACTGATACTCACCGCCCTTGCAGCGGGAGCAGCCCTCGGGATCCTTTTCGCACCAGCTTCGGGCAAGAAGACCCGTGAGCAGATCGCAAAGAAAGGGACCGATCTTCGAGACCGTCTGACCGAGATGGTCGGCGAAGGAGGGGAGTTGATCAACAAACTGAAAGGTGAGGCGAGTGAACTGGCCCACAAGGCGAAGGATTCCGCGAACGGAGCCAAGGAGCGCGTGAAGGATGCCGCCAGCGAAGCTGCGAGCACCGCACGCAGCACGGCCAATAGCGGCTACAAGGGCTGAGCCCTCCGCCTGAATGAATGCAAGTGCATCCCGGCCTTGGTCGAACAAAGCCGGGATGCTTCATATCCCATGTCCCGAGGAGCCACTGGGGTCTCCCCCGGCTTCCGAACAATGACACCATGAACACGCGAATTTGCCCAACCGCGTTCCAGGATCGAATTGCGCAGCATTGCTGGATCGTCGTGCCCTTGGGCTACGCCGCAGCCTCATTGCTCCTGTTGTATTGAGCACGGAGCACTTCATGTCGGGTCTGATCACAACACTGAGGTCGATCTTTACCCCGGAGACTGGTAAGGAAGGAACCTTGCCTGTGCCCAAAGACCGCAGGATGGACCTGCATTCCGGTGCACCGTTCTGGGCAGGGCGACACGCGCTGCCACCTTATCCCGAGCTGCACGAGGATATCCGCACGGATGTGGTGATCGTTGGTGGTGGGATCACCGGGGCCTTGTGCGCATACACGTTCAGCCGGGCGGGAATGGCCACCGTGGTCGTGGATGCACGCCCCATCGGCATGGGGAGTACTTGCGCAAGTACCGCCCTGCTCCAGTATGAGATCGATACGCCGCTCCACCAATTGGTGGACATGGTGGGGGAAAAGGATGCAGTGCGCAGCTACCAACTTTGTGCCCAAGCCGTGGACCGCCTGGGTGAGATCGCAGTGGAGATCGGAGCATCCGGCTTCACGAAGCGCTCGAGTGTACAGTACGCCAGCAAGCGGGCGCATGTAAGCGCGTTGGTGAAAGAGCACGCCATGCGATCAGCCCACGGGTTGCCTTGCTCCCTGCTTGATAGTGCCGACGATATACGCAGCGCATTGGGTTTCGAAGCGCCAGGCGCTCTTCGGACGGATGTGGCCGCCGAGATGGACGCACTCGGCTTTACACATGCCCTACATGAAAAAAGTAGGGAGAGCGGTGTGCGCGTGTTCCAGAACACCACCATCGCCGAATTCCGGGACAATGGCTCCGGTATTGAACTGCGCACCATTGATGGGCGGGCCATCCGTGCGCAACAGCTCGTGTATGCCACGGGATACGAGTCGCGTGATCACCTGCCGAAGGACGTGATCCAGTTGAACAGTACCTACGCCATGGTGACCAAGCCGCGGACCGGGGTAGTACCCTGGCCAGAGGAGGCTTTGATCTGGGAAACGGCATCGCCCTATTTGTATCTGAGAACGGCTCCGGAAGGGCGCGTCATCATCGGGGGGAGGGACGAGCGCTTCCGATCCCCGAAGCTTAGAGATCGGCTGTTGGACATGAAGGCCAAGGCCTTGGAGAAGGACTTGCTCGAACTGTACCCCGGCACCAACTACGAACTTGACGCAGCGTGGTGCGGCACCTTCGGTTCCACCAAGGATGGATTACCCTACATCGACAACCATCCGCGCGAGTATCGTAGTTTCTATGCCTTGGGAATGGGTGGAAATGGGATCACTTTCAGTGTGATCGCTGCGGAAATGATACGCGACTGGATCCTGGGTCGGCCGAATTCGGATGCCGGCATTTTCCGCTTCGACCGATAGAAAGGCACATTCCTGATGATCGTAGGCTGCGGACCTAACGTCGCGACAGGCAGTGCAACAGTTGCTTCCGATCCAAGAGCCTGTTCGGCCTCCTTAATAGGATACGGTCCCAGTGGACGGGTAGTACGGCGACCGGAACAAGTATGAGAGCATGCCAACGCCGGATACTTGCCCTCTTGCACTATGCGGTGAACAAGCTGCGTTCTTATCGATCGCTATCATTCGTTTCCTGATGGTCGCGGATCTCTTGCCGACGTTCATCTTCATGGCCTTCCGGCGAGGGCTGCGCACGATGACCGCTGGAGGTGATACCAGGTCCCGGATTGGGGTCCTCCTTAGGCTCGTTGTCGTTTTCCTTCTCAAGGGGTTTGCCCTGTACATCGCGTTGCGGCATACCTGGCTTGGAGCCGGTCGTAGTGGGAGGATCGTTCCTCTTGTCCCCATCTGCTCGGACGGGGTTCTCGTGCTGAACGGTGTTCGCAAAGTTTTTCGTGTCGTTCGGGTGCTTCATGGTAGGTAGGTTGGGGCGTATTGGTCATCGCCGGTCCCACTTATAGCCAAGGCCGCACCATTCCCTGCACCCTTCTTGAAGATGTGGGCACCTTGGACCATGGACCACCGCGCGGCGCACGGAGATCTCGGGTGTAGGCCCTGGGCGATAGCATATATCGGCAACGGCAGCAGTGTGGCGACCTATACCCCATCTGTGGACCTGTGGTGGTAACCATTTCCCCGTTCACCATTTCCCCGACATTGTCTTAACATGCTGGTACAGCGAAGATTGAAGGACTGCCTCAGATCGGCATGAAAGTGCGCTATTCTCGCATGCAGGGAAAGCGTTCCGTCCAGATTTCAACCGATCATGTGCGATCACACCATATCACAACACGTTCAGCGCACCCACAGTGGGCCTTTCGATCAGTCGGCTGATCAGCGGTTCGCCTGTGAGGCGTATGCATCGCATGCCACCGCGCTGCATGCGGTGTTGATGAAGGTGGTGGAATGTGAACACTGCGCGGACCATGTATTGGCACATACCTTTTTGATCCTCCCCGCAGTCCGTGACGTCCAACCCACACGTGCACAATTGATCAGGGTGGCTTTGGCGTTCACCTGCGCGGCTGTCGAAGGGGTGGCGCGTCGAAAGCTTCATGCGCGTATCAGGAATTGGTATTTGGGCCTCCATTCGTCCATTGCCCAGCCAGGCGCCATTCCACCGCCTGCCATCGCCTAGGGACTGTGCTGATCCCTTGATCAGTCGACCCTTACCATTCCAGTTCGGGTGCGAATTGCACATGAACGGGTAATATCTCCCCGATGAGTACCAATGTTGCCGGAACCGATCCGGCTGATCTTCACGTGATACACAAGTGATTGTATAGCCTACAAGGCTTGTCTGGACCATGGGCACGCCATTGGACAGGAGCGCATCATGCGAACGACCATCATCCCTCTTCTTCTTGTTGTGATCCTTGCCACAGGGTGTGTTGGGAAGCGCAAGTATGTTGATGCCACCACCACGGTCGATCGGCTCCGCGCGGACAGTGCATCAATGTCCGCTGATGCTAACGCATTGCGCACGCAGCTCTATGGCCTGCAGGACCACGCCCAACTCACGGCCGAGGAGTTGGAACAGCGCAAACGCGAATTGAGCGCCAAGGATGAGGAACTCCGCACCAAGGCCGAGCGCATGGACGAATTGGACCGACGGCTGCGTGCACAGAGCGATGCCATGAGCTCCCTGCGTAAGAAGGTGAGCGACGCGCTGGTCGGTTTCAGGGCGGATGAGTTGAGCGTTTCCATGAAGGATGGCAAGGTCTACGTGTCACTCAGCGAAAAACTACTCTTCGCCAGTGGCAGCGACAAGGTCGATCCCAAAGGGAAGGAGGCGCTGGGCAAGCTGGCGGATGTGCTTCGGGTCAATTCCGATATCCAGGTAATGGTGGAGGGTCATACGGACAGCATCCCCATTCGCACTTCGCGCTTTGCCGACAACTGGGAGTTGAGCACTGCACGAGCTACCAGTATCGTGCGCCTGCTCACCAAGACCTACAACGTACCCGGCGAGCGTGTACAAGCGGCCGGGCGAGGCGAGTTCCTGCCCGTGGCTCCCAACAAGGATGCGGAGAGCCGGGCACGCAATCGGCGTACGGAAATAATTCTTGTCCCCAAGCTCGACGAATTGTTCGACGCGCTCGGTGACCAGTGAAAACGACCATCAGAACAACAACCCCTCAGCACAGTAACATGACAACGATCACGAAGAACAGTATGATGGTCATCGGCCTGTGTGCAGCCCTCGCGCTGCCGGCCTGCCATGCCTCACGAACAGCCAAGGGTGGCGCGATCGGCGCGGGTGCCGGTGCGGGCCTGGGTGCGGTCATCGGTAACCAGTTCGGCGACAACGGTACCGCCGTTGGCGCCATCATCGGTGCTGCGGTGGGTGGTACTGCCGGAGCGCTTATCGGACGGCATATGGACAAGCAGGCCGAAGAACTTCGCAACGACCTGGAGGGTGCTGAGGTGACCCGTGTGGGGGAAGGCATCAAGATCACCTTCGACAGCGGTCTGCTCTTCGGGGTCGATCAGAGCAACCTGAACCCCACGGCACAAGGAAACCTCGACGACCTGGCCGCTACCTTGGTCAAGTATGATGACACTGATATTCTGATCGAAGGACATACCGACTCGGATGGATCGGAGGAACACAACCAAGCCCTATCGGTCCGGAGGGCGCAGTCGGTAAAGAGCTATCTGGCCGCGAAAGGGGTGACAGCCGGACGGTTCAGTACCGTGGGCTACGGCGAAGGGCAGCCTATTGCGGACAACAGCACAACCGAGGGCAAGTCCCAGAACCGGCGGGTGGAAGTGGCCATATATGCCAACAAGCGCATGAAGAAGGCGGCCGAAAAAGGCCAGCTCGACTAATCGTCATCAGCCGGAAGGTCAACTGATGCCAGGTGGTTTGGCTCGCATCCTTTGGTCCGATGTGGGGAATGCCCCGTACGAAAGTGCGGGGCATTCTTGTACCATAGCACCGGTACGAAGTGCCGAATGCAAGAGGCGCTTATGATCGACCTCCACATTGGCTCTTCGGGTCATTGGAACGCTGTGTGGGAATGGCCACAACGGAACGACCCGCCGGACCGGCGGGTCGTTCCAAGAGAATAGGCTCGTCCGGAAAGCACTTCCGGAAGCTGTATTAAAGAAGGATGATCAGCAGGATGATGATGATGATCAAGCCAACACCGGAAATGTAGATGACGGTGCCGCTGCGATTGAAGTCCTTCATCTCCTGCTTCAAGGTCCGCCACTCACCACGAAGCTCCTTGCGTTCCGCCTGGGTCATGGTGTTGTGATCGGTGGCGATGATCGCATCGAGACGATCCTTGATCTCCAGTACCCGGACCTGGTCCGTGGCGGGAAGTTCGGCAAGCCGCTCCATGTTCACATGCACCTCACGCGAGGGAGGTGCGATCGCGGAGACTGTGGCAGCCTGGGTAAGGCAGAGGGCCGTGGCGGCAATGGAGATGGATCGGATGGTTGTTTTGCTCATGGTGGTTCGTGTTGGTCTCAGTGGCCTCTATTTGTTCAAGCCTCACGCGTTCGACAATATCCGCTCCAATGATCTTGCACACCGATGTGATTTTATGCTTGGAGTGATCGGAATTGCCTTACCCCATAGTATTTAAGGTGTAGTGCCTGAAGGGCTGGGGGACCCTTCACCTACGGAAGCGAGGATGTGCTCGACCTTACTGCGTGAAATAGTGGGGGTGGGGTGGGATTGCTACGGTGATCGGGTAATTTATTCAACAACCCATACCTTCAAGGCCTTCCAGTATTTGCCCGCACGATGCAGTCTTGGCGAGGTGGGGTCCAAGGGCATGCTTTTCGGGTGGTCGGCGCAACATGACCGGTTTCAGGCCGCACAATGACAACCAGGCTCCCGCGGAGCAGTCCGATGCATCGGAAGCTTCCACCCTGCCGGAGACGGAGATGAAGCATGCATTGCTTGTCGATGACGAACCGGAGATCTGCCTGCTGCTCGGGAATATGTTGCGGCGTGCAGGTGCAGCGTGTGTCATCGCCCATACCGTGGAAGAAGGCCGCGAGGCATTGGAAGGAACCCACTTCGATCTGGTGTTCCTCGATGTCCATCTTCCTGATGGGTTGGGGTATGAACTGGTACCAGAGATCAAGGCTGCGAACCCTGCTACGCGTTCGATCGCCATCAGTGCCGTGGAAACAGAAGGGCCCCGCGCGTTGGAAGCCGGGGCCGACCTGTTCATTCCAAAACCTTTCGACCGTTCCATCATCCTGTCCTCTATACGCGATCTCGGTTTCCAGATCTGAACACCCCCCTTCAATGGCACAAGCACACATTCTCGTTGTGGACGATGATCAGGATATCTGTCATCTCCTTTCCCGATTCCTTACCAAGAACGGCTATGATGTGGCGACCGCAGGTCGCGGTTCAGTAGCGAAGGAATTGATGGCCGCACGCCGCTTCGATCTGGTGTTGTGCGATCATCAGCTCCCGGATACGGATGCCTTGAAGATGTTGCAGCATATCCGCAGCACATCACCCGGAACACAGGTCATCATCATCACCGGCTATTCCGAGGTTCGCCTGGCCGTGGAACTGATGCGCCAGGGAGCTTTCGACTACATCGGCAAGCCCCTCTACCCCGATGAATTGTTGATGCGTGTTCAGGATGCCCTGGCGGCGGATGAAAAACCTGCGCGTACCGACAAGGCTGGCCAGGCCCAGCCGACCTCCTCCCGAGCATCGGGCGATCCAGTGTATGTGGAAGGGACCGGTCCCTCCTCACGCACCATCGCCAAGCACATCGCCCTGGTCGCACCCACGGACATGTCCGTTCTGATCACCGGTGAGACGGGTACCGGCAAGGAGTACGTGGCCAAGCGGATACACCAGCAGAGCAAGCGGGCCGACGGACCGTTCGTGGCCCTGGATTGTGGCGCATTGCCCAAGGAGATCGCCGGGAGTGAATTGTTCGGCCACACCAAGGGTTCCTTCACCGGTGCTGTCAACGATCGGATCGGCAGTTTCGAGCAGGCCTTCGGTGGAACCCTGTTCCTGGACGAGATCGGCAACCTGACCTACGAGAACCAGTTGAAGCTCCTGCGTGTCCTACAGGAACGAAAGATCAAACGCATCGGTGGCACCAAGGATATCGATGTGGACGTGAGGATCCTGGTGGCCACCAACGAGGACCTGAACAAAGCTGTGACAGAAGGACGTTTCCGCGAGGATCTGCTGCACCGGGTCCAGGAATTCAGTATCCATCTGCTTCCATTGCGCGAGCGGAAGGAGGACATCCCCCTTTTCGCGAACCACTTCGTGGAGCTGGCCAATGCCCGGCTCGGGAGGCAGGTCACCGGTTTCGAGGAGGCCGCCATGAAGCATCTGGTCGACCATGTCTGGAGCGGAAACCTGAGGGAATTGGGCAATGTGGTGAAACGAGCGGTACTGTTGAGCACCGGCTCGACGATCAACACCGAATGCCTCCCTGCCATGGTGCTTTCCGGAATGTCGGCCAACGGGCCGGTCCACAAGACCGCCGCATCCGCTCCGAGGGGCGAGGAAGGTCTGCGGGGCGTGGCACATCAGGCCGAACGAGACGCCATTCTCACAGCACTG
The DNA here is from genome assembly GCA_041745875.1 of Flavobacteriales bacterium. Lineage (GTDB taxonomy): Bacteria > Bacteroidota > Bacteroidia > Flavobacteriales_F > PHOS-HE28 > PHOS-HE28. Next base: position 7,650 of record JBGTIB010000297.1, read on the forward strand.
GAGCGCAACGGATTCAACAAATCGCGCACGGCGGAACAGCTGAACATCGACCGGAAGACACTCTACAATAAACTTCGGGCTTTCGGCCTCGAAGTGTGAACCTTTGTTCCGGAGCTGTTCATATGATCGGTTCGTAGCCTTGCTAACGGACCTGGCCTTCCATTGACGGCATCACACCCCATGCCCATCCGCAGCATTTATTCCAAGGAACGCGACGAGCGGCGGATGATCATCATCCTGTATTGCGGTACCTTGATCATCATGCTGATCCTGCTGTATGCCACCTATGTGAACATGCGGCAGTTCAGCGATGCAGCATCGGAACTCAGGCGCTACAACCTGGCTTTGGTGGAGTTGGGCGCCCTGCATGTGGACCTCCAGGAACAGGAAAGTATAGTGGTCGGGTGTCTGCTGACGGCAGACAGCATGTGCGGTGATGAGCTGCGTATCAGTGGCATGGACCTGACGCTGCACGCTAACCGCCTGGACAGCCTGCTTCCGGAGCCATCGTGGCGAGCCCAGTTGAGCGCATTGCACCGAAGTGCGTCCCGTGTTCGATCCAGTTTGTCGACCTTGCTTGAAGTGCCCACCCGTTCCCCCGGCGATCTTGGACGTATCACGACCGAACTGGAGCGCGAGCGTGCCGCCATGGATGGATTCCGGGAGGTCCATGCCCGCATGTTGACCACCGTGCGAAGCGCCCGGGAGCCCATGATGGAAAGGCAGCGCATCGATGGCTTCAGCACGCCGATCATGCTCATCCTTTACTCGGCCTTGGCGATCGCAGCAACGGCGTTGCTGTTCTGGCGTGTGTCGCGTGCGCTGTCCAGTACCGAAAGAGCCAAGCTCGACCTCCAGATCAAACTCGCTGAACTCGATATGGAGGTGGAGATCCGCACCTCGATCCAGAATACCCTGCAACGTGTCCTTGATACCTCTCCCAATGGCATCATGACGTTCAGGGCATTGCGCGATGACCATGACAGCATCATCGATTTCGAGTTCCTTACGACCAACGAACAGGCGAACGCCATGGTGGGGCGTAGCGACCTGGTCGGAAAACGCCTGCTTCAGGAAATGCCCGAGAATCGCGTCATGGGCCTCTTCGACGGTTATGTGGAGGTGGTGGAGACCGGTGTCGCTTTCCGAAAGGAGTTCCACTACAAGGGTTCCGGCATCGACACCTGGTTCTCCAACCATGCGGTACGCCTCGAGGACGGGTTCATGGTCACCTTCTCGGACATCACCGAACAACGCCGTGCCCAAGAGGTGAACGTCGAAGCCGACCGGATCGCACTTACGGGACAGATCACCCGTACGGTGGCCCACGAAGTGCGGAACCCGCTTACCAATATCCATCTGGCCATGGAGCAGTTGTACGATGAGGTGGAGGATCGCGAAGAGCAGGTCAGGCCATTCTTCGATATCATCGATCGCAATGTGAAGCGCATCGGGAGCCTGATCAACGGCATGTTGGAGTCGAGCCGGAAGCATGAACTGAGCCTGGTCCCTTGCAGGATGGACGACATCATCAGCAATGCGATGGATCAGGTGGCCGACCGGCTCGAACTCAAACGGGTGAAGGGAAAGGTGAGCGTTGCCGAGGACCTGCCCGAGGTGATGGCCGACCGGGATCTGATCAACCTGGCGATCACCAACATCGCCATCAATGCGGTGGAGGCGATGGAGGAGGAAAAAGGGGTTCTGCGCATGTCAGCCTATCGGATGGGGGAGGAGGTCCTCCTGGAGATCGCCGACAACGGCAGGGGTATACCACCGGAGAACCTGTCCCGCCTGTTCGAACCGTTCTACTCCGGAAGGCCCGGTGGGCTGGGTCTGGGCTTGACGACCGCGCGCAGCATCTTCTACGGTCATCAGATCAGGCTCGAGGTGCGGAGCACCATCGATGAAGGGACCACTTTCCTTCTGCGCTTCCCGAGCGCCATTTTTGCTTCGGCCAACTGAGGGGCTGCTCCACTTCACGTGGACGATCGGAGCCCTGCCAAGATCGATCCCTTCTGCTTGCAGTAACTGTCTACCTGTCGGCTGTAACTTTCCCTCATCGGGCACGTCCCATCCATAACGCCGGGACAACCCTCACCCCGATGACACTATCCGAATATAACGCTGCTGTGGACGCCCATGCCGACGGCATTTACCGTTTCGCGCTCAAGAACCTGCGCGATGAGGACCTGGCGAAAGACATCGTGCAGGAGAGTTTCGCCCGGCTTTGGGTGAAGGTGGATCAGGTGGAGGCCGCCAAGGCGAAGAGCTATCTCTTCACCACGGCACACCACGCCATGGTCGATGAAGTACGCAAGGGAAGCCGAAGCACGCGCATGAAGGAGCACCACGAGGACCTGCGTTCGACCAGCCAGTCACAACCCGACCTGAAGGAGGTGTTGGACAGGGCGCTTGCTACCCTGCCGTCCGTACAACGAAGCGTGGTCCTATTGCGCGACCTGGAGGCCTACAGCTATGAAGAGATCGCAGAACTCACCGGGCTCAACCTGTCCCAGGTGAAGGTGTACATCTACCGCGGGCGCACGGCATTGAAGGAATACATCGGTCAATTGGATCTGGTGATATGAGGGACCGACTGGACCATAACAACTACGAAGCCTGGCTGCTTGACCGCCTGGATGGGAACCTCACGCCGGAGCAGGAGCGCAGGCTCGATGCCTTTCTGGCAGCACATCCCGAGCTGGCCTCGGAGTTCGATGAACTGCCCACCTTGGGTGCCTTGGAGGCATCGCTCTCGGCCCAGGAAAAGAACGCGCTGAAACGCAGCCTTCCCCCTGTGGGCTTGCCCGGTGAACCGATCGATGATTTCCTGATCGCTGCGGTGGAAGGCGACCTCTCCCCGGAGCAGGTCAGCGCATTGTATGCATACATGGTCGAACATCCCGAGCTGATGCGTGCAGAGCGCCTCTATGCACTGGCCAGGGTTGTTCCCTCCACCGTGACCTATGCCGACAAGGGATCCCTGCTTCGCAATATCCCCCCCGTTGGACTTCCCACGGAACATAGCCTGGATGATGTGTTGGTTGCCCGCCTGGAAGGCGATCTCAATGATGAGCAGGAGCGCGCGCTGACAGCATATCTCGAAACGCATCCGCAGGCACAACGATCCTGGGCGCTGTTCCAACACACCCGTGTACGTGCGGGGATGGTCGTGTATCCGGACAAGAAGGCGCTGAAGAAGGGTGGCAAGGTCATCCCGATCGGAGCGTCCCGCTTTGCTCCGTGGGCCCCACTGCTGCGTGCGGCGGCCATGGTGGTCCTCTTGTTCGGGCTCGGTTTCTGGGCGCTTCAGCGGGAACCGGGCAATGGAGCGCAGGTGGCTGAAGTGGAGCATGTTCCGGTCGTACAAGAGGGGGCCACTCCGACCATAGGGGACACGCTTTCCACATCGCGTGAGATGCTTCCCAAGGAGGATGTACCCAGTGCTGTTCGCGAGCAGCGGCACCTGGCGGAAACAAAGGCTCAGGTGAAGGACAGCGATCCACTGCAACAAGGGACCAAGGAGGTACGCACCACCGGGGAGCCGGTCGCAGAAAGAGTACCTGAGGTGGACCTCCTTGCCGCACGCCCAACGACGATCATCTTCGAACAAGCTGATCGGATCCCCCTGCAAGCCGACATGCACCTTGCGGTCGTGACGATCGATAGCGACAGTATGGAGCATTCCCTGGATGGCGTCCCGTCCAGTGGCATTTCGGTGGGTGGATTCCTGGCCGGCATCCTCCGCAAGCGCGTATTGGAGACGGACGGAACGGATACACGGCCCCTCGATGGTGGGGATGCCGTGGCTGCCGTGGATCGCGGGCTCAAGGTGGTGGCCGGGGAACAGGCCGGTCTGCAATTGCAACGTGAACAGGATGGTCGCCTCCAGGGCTTCGATATTCGCCTGGGACGCAACCTGACCATCACAGCAGGCCGATAGTTCCTGTGCACGCTCTTGGTGCGTAAGTGACTTGTCGCGAACGCTGCTTCGACCCTGTCATCCTTTCGAAGTGATCCTTGCGGACCTGGTGTTCTCTGGCTCGCTTGGGCACATAGGGCACCGCTCATCATCGAAGTGGCACCGCTCATCACTGTTAGAGCAAAACCCTGTAACCACAACCCCCCGGGGGCCGTCCCATGGCTGAACAACAAAAACCACCATCGCCATGAAAACCTTCTTCCACCGTTCGATCTTCCTGCTTGCCTTATCACTGATCATGGGCAGCACCTTCGCCGCCGATCCCATCCGTCTCAACGATTCCTCGATGAAGCGCAGCA
>JBGTIB010000298.1:0-4824 GCA_041745875.1 Flavobacteriales bacterium
GTGAAACAGGAAAGTGGAATAGAAAACGAACGAAGAAAGAAGGACAACGGAAGGATGAGCAAGACGGGGACCATTGAGCAGGACGGCGTCATCAAAGAGGCGCTGAGCAATGCCATGTTCCGCGTGGAGTTGGAGAACGGCCACGTGATCGTGGCGCACATTTCGGGCAAGATGCGGATGCACTACATCCGGATACTGCCCGGCGACAAGGTGAAGGTGGAGATGAGCCCTTACGATCTGAGCAAGGGACGCATCACCTTCAGGTATAAAAGCTAAGACAACAGAGAACCATGAAGGTCAGGGCCTCCCTCAAACCACGCTCCGCGGACTGCAAGATCGTCCGCCGCAAAGGGCGTCTGTACATCATCAACAAGAAGAACCCCAAGTTCAAGCAGCGTCAAGGCTGATAAACGAACGAGCATGGCACGTATCGCAGGTATCGACCTACCCAAGAACAAGCGGGGCTGCATAGGCCTCACGTACATCTACGGCATCGGCCGCAGCCAGGCCCTGGAGATCCTCCAGCAGGCCGAGGTGGACCCGGACATCAAAGTGGACGACTGGTCCGATGATGAACAGGCGCGCATCCGTACGGTGATCAACGAAAGCGTAAAGGTGGAAGGTGCCCTCCGCAGTGAGGTGCAGCTGAGCATCAAGCGCCTGATGGACATCGGCTGCTACCGCGGCCTGCGTCACCGTGCCGGCCTGCCGTTGCGCGGCCAGCGTACCCGTACCAACGCACGAACCCGCAAGGGCAAGCGCAAGACCGTGGCCAACAAGAAGAAAGCGACCAAGTAGGGGCGCGACATGTCGCGCCCCCAATTGGGCGCGAGTGATAAGCATCCCGAACCAATAGACAACGACAATGGCAAAGCAGGAGACAAAAGCCGGCGGCAAGAAGAAGAAGAAGAAGGTGGTGGTGGAGGCCTTCGGGCAAGCCCACATCCGGGCCACCTTCAACAACCTCATCATCTCGCTGACCAACAACAAAGGCGAGGTGATCAGCTGGTCCTCTTCAGGCAAGCAAGGCTTCCGGGGCAGCAAGAAGAACACGCCCTACGCCGGCCAGGTGAGCGCCGAGGAGGCCGCACGCGAGGCACACGACCTGGGCCTGCGCAAGGTGAAGGTGTATGTGCGTGGACCCGGATCGGGCCGCGAGAGCGCCATCCGTGCCCTGCACAACAGCGGCGTGGAGGTCACCGAGATCATCGACGTTACACCAATGCCCCACAACGGCTGCCGTCCACCCAAGAAGCGCCGCGTTTAATAACCCGTAGGAGCGCGTGGACGCGTGCTCCGTTGTAGGTGCGAGCACCGCACCCAAAAGAAAAGAAGAATGGCACGTTACACAGGACCCAAGACCCGCATCGCCCGCAAGTTCAAGGAGGCGATCTATGGCCCGGACAAGTGGATGGAGCGCAAGCCCCACAGCCCCGGCCAGCACGGCCCCAATGCCCGCCGCCGCAAGAAGGAGAGCGAATACGCTGTCCAGCTGCGCGAGAAGCAGAAGGCCAAATACACCTATGGTGTGCTCGAGCGCCAGTTCGAGAAGATGTTCCACATCGCGGCCAGCAAGAAGGGCATCACCGGTGAGGTGTTGCTGCAACTGTGCGAATCGCGCCTGGACAACACCGTGTACCGCATGGGCATCTCGCCCACGCGCCGTGGCGCCCGTCAGTTGGTGAACCATGGTCACATCACGGTCGATGGACAGGTGGTGAGCATCCCCAGCTACACCCTGCGTGCCGGTCAGGTGGTGGCCGTGCGCGAGAAGAGCCGGTCCCTGGAGGCCATCACCAACAGCGTGTCGGTGAGCAGCCGCCGCTTCGATTGGATCGATTGGAACCCCGGTACCATGAGCGGCAAGTTCCTGGCAGCCCCCGAGCGGGCCCAGATCCCCGAGAACATCCGGGAACAGTTGATCGTGGAATTGTATTCCAAGTAAGAACCTAAACAAAGCGGACGACCCATGCCCATCCTTGATTTCCAGCGGCCCGACAAGGTCACGATGATCGAATCCGACGACAAGCGCGGCTCTTTCGAGTTCCGCCCACTTGAGCCCGGTTACGGCATCACCATCGGGAATTCCCTGCGCCGCATCCTGCTCTCCTCCCTGGAGGGCCATGCCATCACCACCGTACGCATCGACGGCGTGGACCACGAGTTCAGCACCATCAAAGGTGTGATGGAGGACATGACCGAGATCGTGCTCAACCTCAAGCAGGTGCGCTTCCGCCGCCAGCTCGATGATGTGAACACTGAGAAGGTCTCCTTCACCGTTACCGGCAAGGACGGCTTCACCGCCGCAGACATCGGCAAGCACACCACCGGCTTCCAGGTCTTGAACCCCGAGCTGGTCATCGCCAACATGGAACCCAACGTGAAGTTGCACGTCGAGCTTACTGTGAACAAGGGCCGTGGTTATGTGCCTGCGGACGAGAACAAGGTGGAAGGTGTGCCCATGGGCTCCATCTTCATCGACTCCATCCACACGCCCATCAAGAACGTGAAGTACACGGTGGAGAATACCCGTGTGGAGGAGAAGACCGACTACGAGAAACTGGTTATCGAAGTGACCACCGACGGTAGCATCACCCCGAAGAACGCCCTGCAGGAGGCCGCCAAGATCCTCATCCACCACTTCATGCTGTTCAGCGATGAACGCATCAGCCTGGAGGTGGAGGAGCGCGGTGCCGAAGTTGAGGAGTTCGACGAGACCAGCCTGCACATGCGCCAGCTGCTGAAGACCAAGCTGGTCGACATGGACCTGAGCGTACGCGCCCTGAACTGCCTGAAGGCCGCCGACATCGAGACCCTCGGTGACCTGGTGTCCTTCAACAAGAACGACCTGTTGAAGTTCCGCAACTTCGGCAAGAAGAGCCTCACCGAACTGGAGGACCTCGTGGAGAACAAGGGCCTGAGCTTCGGCATGAACGTGAGCAAGTACAAATTGGACAAGGAGTGATGTAGGGGCGATGGATCCATCGCCCGCCAATGGCGGTGGAGACACGCCCGATACAGCACGACGACGAAGAGCATACGACGATGAGACACGGAAACAAGAACAACGCCCTCGGCCGCAAGAAGGCCCACCGCGTGGCCATGATGAGCAACATGGCGATCTCGCTGATCGAGCATAAGCGCATCGAGACCACCCTGGCCAAGGCCAAGGCCCTGCGCCGCTACGTGGAGCCCTTGATCACCAAGAGCAAGGAGGACAGCACGCACAGCCGCCGGGTCGTGTTCAGCGAGTTGCAGAACAAGGACGCCACCGCTGCCCTGTTCCGCGATGTGGCCCCCAAGATCGCCGAGCGTGCCGGAGGATACACGCGCATCATCAAGCTGGGCAACCGCCAGGGCGATGCCGCCGAGATGGCCATGATCGAACTGGTCGATTTCAACACCACCTACACCAAGGAGAAATCCGCGGGTACGGAGGTGAAGAAGACCCGCCGCAGCCGTCGCCCCGCTGGAGGGAAGGCCAAGGAGACCAAGGCCGCGAAGGCTGAAGCCCCGAAAGCCGAGGAGCCAAAGGCTGAAGGTGGCGAGGAAGCTGCCAAGGCCGAGTAAGCCATACCATCAAGAACATAGTACAAAGGGGCGCTGCGAGGCGCCCCTTCGTCTTTTGGGTAAGTGCGTGTCTGGGCCCCGTGGCTTCGATGCGCAGCACCGGTTCAGTATCGGCAATTCAAGTATTGTCATTGAGTGACGCTTACCGGACACACCTGTGTGGGTCCTGAAGCCGCAGGGTCCCCTCGTACCTCGGGAGACCACTGCGGAGGTCAAGGGGTGATACTCACTGGACACCCTGCGTGGGTCAATAAGGGCGGGAGGGCCGCTGGTTGGATCCAGTCACCCCAACTGGTTGAAGGAAGCGGGCCATCGACCGCGTCTTCCCGTTTGAACAATGGCACTCTTCCACATCCTCTACTCCACCGCTTGACCGCTATATCGGCCACACCATTGAGGCCATCTAATACACCGGCCGTACTACATCATGAACTGCGCAACATATTTGAATTAACTTGCCTCGGTTAGCCGAACCAATGAAAATCTCCAGAAACTTTCTTCTCCTGGCGCTGTGCGCCACCCTCGCCTTCCCCTTCGCAGGATGCCAGCGTAAAGGCTGCACCGAGCCCAATGCTTTGAACTATGAAGCCAAGGCCAAAAAGGATGATGGCGACTGTAAGTTTTCCAATGTGGCGTTCCATTCCAACACGGACGGATTGAACCTGAGTGGAACGCCAAGTCACACCACGTTAACGGTGAACGGAGCCACCATTGGTTCAATGGGCAACTACCAGGCTATAAACTACAAGCTGAATAACGGCAACGCCCATAGCTGGAGTGTTTCAATGACCTCTACTTCTTCGGGAGGGACTTCCACTCATACCAGAACGGGAACGGTGACAGCCGACCCGGATCGGAGCTCGTTCATCGTTAACGTGTGGCAATGATCCCCGAAACCTCCGCAGCGGTCTCCGCGCTCGCGAGGCTTTGCGAAGCGATGGCGGGACCCTGCGGCTTCACCAGTGTGATCACCAGTCTTACCATGGCACTTCCTTTCCGCCAAGTTACCCGAACTCCTGGCATGCGCGTGGTACAAGCACCTACTGTTGACCGATGAAGGTCGCGGAGTAGGCAGCACTATTCTTCTGGCGCAAAGGGTCCATCTAACCGAGGGCCGCAGGTACTGTGTTAGGATGCAAGTGTTTTGTCGGATTTTTTCGACTACATTTAGACTTCCAAAGGAAGTTGCTCTAGAGCACTATCCTGAGTAGCCTGGGCTTCGGCCCGGGCTATCTTTTTTTGGTGGTCCTTCTC
>JBGTIB010000299.1:0-11288 GCA_041745875.1 Flavobacteriales bacterium
CGGTGATGCCAACGTACCCGACGGTTACAGCGTGGTCTACGTGTTGACCCAAGGCACGGACCTGGTGATCGTGAACGCTGGTGCAGACCCAAGCTTCGAAGTGACCGAGGGTGGTAGCTACACCATCCACACCTTGGTGTATGATGCGAACACGCTGGATCTCTCCATCGTGGAACTCGGTGTCACCACCGGCTTCGATGTGAACGGCCTGTTGGTGCAGGGCGGCGGTGCGATCTGCGCGAGCCTCGATGTAGCAGGTGCACAGTTCAACGTGGCCGACCCGAGCGCCGGTACGCTGAGCGGTGGCAGTGATGTCTGCGGAACACCCGCGACCTTGACAGCCACTCCGAACGGTGATGCCAACGTGCCCGACGGTTACAGCGTGGTCTACGTGTTGACCCAAGGCACGGACCTGGTGATCGTGAACGCCGGTGCCGATCCGAGCTTCGAAGTGACCGAGGGTGGTAGCTACACCATCCACACCTTGGTGTACGATGCGAACACGCTGGACCTCTCCATCGTGGAACTCGGCGTCACCACCGGCTTCGATGTGAACGGCTTGCTGGTGCAGGGCGGCGGTGCGATCTGCGCGAGCCTCGATGTAGCAGGTGCACAGTTCAATGTGGCCGACCCCAATGCTGGCACCATGCGCGATGCGCTTCCTGAAGTTTGCTTGGTGGACGGTACGGCGTTCATCGGGGCCCTTCCCAATGGCGATGCCATCATTCCGGATGGGTATACCCAGATCTTCGTGCTTACCCAAGGCCCGGGCTTGGTGATCGTGGATGTCGGTGCCAACCCTGTGTTCGAGGTATCGCAGGCGGGCACTTACACCATCCACAGCCTGGTGTACGACCCCAACACGCTGGACCTCTCCATCGTCCAGTTCGGAGTGACCACGGGCTTCGACGTGAACGGCTTGCTGGTGCAGGGCGGTGGTGCCATTTGTGCGAGCCTTGACGTGCCGGGAGCCGAGCTCGTAGTGCTCGCGTGCGACGATGAGTGCCTGGCCGATGCAGGTACGATATCCAATGGTGGCCTGTTCGTGTGCCGCCAGGGTGGCACGGCCCAACTGGAGGGCTTCCCCAACGGTAACGCGGTGGTGCCTGCGGGCTATGAGACCCTGTACGTGCTTACACGCGGGGGCGGTCTCGTCATCGAGAACGTTTCCGCCACGCCCAACTTCACCGTGACGCAGCTGGGCATCTTCCGCATCCACACCCTGGTGTACGACCCCGCCACGCTCGATCTGTCGATCGTGCAGTTGGGTGTCACCACGGGCTTCGATGTGAATGGACTGCTGATCCAGGGCGGCGGTGCGATCTGTGCCAGCCTGGATGTGAGCGGCGCCGTGTACGTGGTGGTGGGCCCCATCCTCTGCAGCATTCTGAACAACTTCGGCCTCGGGATCACAGAGGGTCCGAATGCGATCGCGCTGGGTGATGGCCTTTTCATCGATGGGGAGATGCTCCGTGCGATAGAGGATGACATGCCCATGAGCGTGATGAACGTATGGCCGAACCCCACTCGTGATGAGCTCAATATCGATGTACAAGTCTACACCGATACCCGCATGGAAATGACCATTCTCGACATGACCGGACGAGAGGTCACCACACGAAGGGCACTGAGTTATGGTGTGGGACGTAACCTGAGCCGGATCGATGTATCCGGGCTCAACCCCGGCCAGTACATACTGCGCATGAACGCTGGCGACAAGATCGTGACCCAGCGTTTCACGAAAGTGGATTAGTGTTGTTCTTACAGTGAGGGCGGGGCCCGGGAGCGAAAAGCACCCGGGCTTCGCTGCTCCCTGAGCAGTGTCGCGAGGCTCTGAACCTTTCCCACCCTTTGCGTGTTCTATCCATACCTCGTCAGCGAGGTTTTGGTTCAAGCGCATCCCCTTGGTAAGGGATGCACATGATGGTCCGGTGAAGGCGAGGCCTGGGTAGCACGAGCGCAAGCTCCACGCGACCCGGGCCTTGCTGATGGCGGTCGACACGTGTTGCAGTTCCGTGACCGAACAGGACCATATACCGCGATCCGGGTATTGGAGCGCGGTGCAACTCCGATGTTGCTTTGCACCCTGAAAGACAACAGATAGAAATGAAGCGCCATTCACTACTCGTTCTCGTACTCATCCCGGCCGTATTGCACGCCCAGGAAACCGTTACCATCAACACCGCTCCCACCAACGCACAGCAGGTGTACTACAGTTTGTCCGACGGTGTGCAGGCCACCGCCGCACTGGCCGATTGGGACCTTGCTTTTGAGATCACCGGCTTCACTTCCTCGATCCGTGTGAACGGCGCGAAGGGTCTCGTGGCATACCAGACCAATGCCGCCATTTCCGAGTGGGGAACGGTGAACACGCCGGATGTGGCCAACTGGACGGAGATCCACGACTCGGAGATCGACTGGTCCGTAGGTGCCTTGAATTACGGCAACAATCTCAGCGAACCCGATGGTGTCGATCTGGGTTGGGGGCTCTACAACATGATCACCCATACCATCGCTGGTACCAAGATCTTTGTGATCGATGATGGTCAGGGGAACTACCGCAAGCTGCGCATCAACTCGCTGCTGAGTGGTACGTTCGACTTCACCTACGCCAACCTCGATGGTTCCAGCGAAGTGAACGGCACGCTGAGCAAGACAGCGTTCACGGGCAAGAACTTCGGCTACTGGAACATGTCCACCAACGCCTCGCTCGATCTCGAACCACCCACAGCCAACTGGGAACTGCTCTTCACCAAGTACATCGGCTTCATTCCCACAGCCTACGCCCTGGCCGGTGTATTGCAGAACAAGAACATCGAAGTGCTGCAGGTCGACGACGTTCCCACGGCCATGGCCGATCCCTGGAGCGGGGACTACAGCAGCGAGATCAACATCATCGGGGCCGACTGGAAGAGCTTCAACATGACCACCTTCACATGGGAATACGCCCAGGACCGCACCTACTTCGTGAAGGATCACCAAGGCAATTTGTGGAAACTGATCTTCACGACCTACGGTGGTGCTGCCACGGGTGAAATGACCTTCACGCAGGAACTGGTGAGTGCCACCTCGGTCCATGAAGAGGGCTCGGCCGCGACGTTCACGGTCTATCCGAATCCGGTACTCGATGGCCGCATGCAACTGGTGTTCGATGCTCCGGTGAGCGCCTCGGACATGCTGGTGTTCGACGGCAGCGGGCGTTTGGTATTGTCCGAGCGTCTCGTGGGTATGGGAGGGCTCGAAGTGCGCACCATCGATGTGGAGCGTCTGAGCCCGGGTCTTTACACCATCCGCCTCCAGGGTGAAGGTGTGGCGGCCACCACGCGGGTGGTCGTGCAGTAACCGGTCGCACCCGAGCAGTGAGGTCCCGGTCGTTCTGGTACGATCGGGACCTCCTGTATTTACCCCGATCGTGGTATTGTCCCCGGAAGCGCGCGCCGCGTGCTTTGTGCCACAAGGAACAACCACGTCATGACCGACCCCACTTCGTTGAAGCAACGTTGGGAGGCACTGCTCGCCACCGACCCGAAACTCCGCATCCGCAACGCAGCAAGCACCCTCGGTGTCAGCGAGGCCGAACTGCTCGCCACACGCATCGGCGATGGCGTCACGCGGCTGCGTCCCGAATTCCCCGCCATCCTCGCCGACGTGGTGAAGCTGGGCCGTGTCATGGCCCTGACGCGCAACAGCGATGTGGTGCACGAACGGAAGGGAACATACCTGAACGCCGCGCTGGACAAAGGCCCGGTGGGGCTCTTCGTGGGTGCCGAGATCGACCTGCGCATTTTCTGGAACGCATGGGACACGGCCTTCGCGGTGCAGGAAGCGGGCAAGGATGGGCCCCGGTACAGCCTGCAGTTCTTCGCCAAGGATGGTGAGGCCATCCACAAGATCTACCTGCTCCCAGAAAGTGATGCCGGCGCGTACCACGACCTGATCACCCGCTTCCGCGCCACGGAACAGGAAGAAGCCGTGCAGGTGGTGCCGTTCCCGGCAGCGCGTCCCGAAATGCCGGATGCTCGGGTCGATGTACAGGCATTCCGCACCGAATGGCTGGCGCTGAAGGACACCCACGACTTCCACATGCTCGTCCACCGCCACGGGCTGTCGCGCACCCAGGCACTACGCCTCGCGCCCCCGGGTCATGCCGAGCCGGTGTCCCCGTCCGTACTGCGCAAGGCGATCACCGAAGCGGCCGCCACCAAGGTGCCCATCATGGTATTCGTAGGCAACCGGGGCATGCTGCAGATCCATACCGGAACGGTGGAGAAGCTCATGGACATCCCCGGCTGGTTCAATGTGATCGACCCGGACTTCAACCTGCATGTGCACGAGGCCGCCATCGCGCGCTGCTGGGTTGTGCGAAAGCCCACGGCCGATGGTATGGTCACAGCCATCGAGTGCTACAACGAGGCTGGCGATCAGCTTGTGCAGCTGTTCGGCAAGCGCAAGCCCGGCATCCCGGAGTTGGAAAGCTGGAGGGAGCTCGTTCAAAGCCTGGAGGGGGAGAAGGCCCACGCCTGACGGATCCGTGACAGAGGTGAGAAGGGTGCAGCGGACCTTCGCACTCCCAGTGGGAACAAGTCAATTTCTTCCCTGATCATGGGTTCCGACCCACACTTTCTCCGCGGTATTCGATCCGCAACGACCACCCTGTTGCTCGGGCTGGCCGTGCTGGGCCACGCGCAACTTACCGTGCAGGTGAACGATGCCGCTTCCGGTGCGAGCGTGCCGTATGCCCACGTGGCCTGGCAGGCGCTGGAAGGCGGACCGGGCGCCATGGTGGTGAGCGGACCCGATGGACGGGTGGAACTCCCCCTGGATGAGACCAGCACCCGTGTCGGCGTGCTGCTGCGGATCAGCTTCGTGGGCTACCATGCCCAGGTCGATACGATCTTCTCGCTCGATGCCCGCACCTACGCATTGGAGCGCGCCCTCTTTTCGCTGAACGAGGTGGTGGTGACCGGGCAGTATGCGCCCAACACACCGGAGCGGGCCGTGCACAAAGTGCGTGTGATCGATGCGCAGCAGTTCCAGCGCATGGCCGCCAACAACCTCGCCGAGGGTCTGCGCAACGAACTCAACATCCGCCTGCAACAGGACAACATCCTGGGCAGCTCGCTCAGCATGCAGGGACTGGGTGGCGAGAACGTCAAGATCCTCATCGATGGGGTGCCGGTCATCGGTCGTCAGGATGGCAACATCGACCTGGCACAACTCGACCTCACCGGCATCGAACGCGCCGAGATCATCGAGGGACCCTTGAGCGTGAGCTACGGTACCAACGCATTGGCCGGCACGATCAACCTGATCACCAAGCGGGGTGGGGGAGCCCCCGCCACGTTGAAGGCCGTGACCTACGCCGAGCACATCGGGCGGCTCAACACCACGCTGTCGGCCACCCGGCATTTCGGGAACAACGACCTGGTGTTCACCGGTGGACGCAATTTCTTCGGTGGCTGGGATCCGGCCCAAGGCGGTTTCTTCGACCCTGCACCCGCACCCGCCGATGCCAGCCGCTTCCAACAATGGAAGCCCCGTGAACAGTTCTTCGGCCGGCTCAACTACCGCTGGAACGCACAGCGCTGGTCCTTCGGGTACAAGGGCGAGGGCATGCACGACCGTATCATCAACCGCGGCCGGCCGCGTGCTCCATACAACGAAACGGCGTTCGATGAACAGTATCTCACCCTGCGCATGGACAACGCCGTCTTCGCTGAGGGCCGCCTGGGCCATGGACGGCGTTTCAACGCACTGGCCGCGCACAACCGATTCTCGCGCACCCGCAACACCTGGTTCCGCGATCTCACCACGCTGGGCGAACAACTCGCGGATATCGAGGGCATGCAGGACACCTCGCGCTTCACGCTCACGAATGTGCGTGCGGTATTCAGCGCTGTGCCCGACAGTGCGAAGGTCAGCTATGAAGCAGGCCTGGACATCAACCTCGAAACGGGTTCCGGCGATCGCATGGAGCAGGGCATGCAGGACATCGGTGACCTTGCCGCATTCGCCAGTCTGGAGTATCGCCCCAGTGAGACCCTCACCCTGCGTCCCGGGCTGCGTTACGCTTACAACACGCGCTATGGTGCGCCGCTGATCCCATCGTTCAACCTGCGCTGGCAACTCGCCAACAAGCTCACCCTGCGGGCCTCCTACGCACAAGGCTTCCGGGCGCCCGGTCTCAAGGAGCTCTTCTTCTTCTTCGTGGATGTGAACCACGACATCGTGGGCAACCCCGATCTGCTGGCCGAGCGTTCGCACAATTTCGCCGGTGGGCTCACTTACCGTCATGCACGCGAAAAGGTCGTGTATCTCAGCGAGGTCAACCTCTTCCACAACCGGATCAGCGACCTGATCACGCTGGCGCAGGTCTCGGGCACGCGTTACAGCTACATCAACGTGGGTGACTTCCGCACTACGGGCGGCACATTGGGCGCCAGTTGGGACAACGGCCATTGGATCGTGTCCGTGGGGGGCGGCGTCACCGGCCGCTTCGATGCCATCGCTGCCGAACGCGATGAGCCCTGGCTCTTCACTCCCGAGGTGCGCGCTTCACTCACCCGGAACTGGATGCGCAGTGGCTGGACAGCATCGCTCTTCTGGAAGTACCAGGGCGAACTCGCGAACTACGTGTACCTATCGGATACCGAGATCACCCGGGGCTTCATCGCACCCTTCAGCATGGCCGATGCCAACGTGGGCAAGCGGCTCTGGGGCAAGCGCCTCCTGCTGGCGCTGGGCTGTAAGGACCTCTTCGACGTGCAGAACGTACAGGCCGCGATCGCCGGTGGTGTACACTCTGCCGGGGGCGGAAGCGTGCCCATGACCACCGGCCGTACCTGGTTCATGCGCCTCGAACTCGACCTGCAACGCAAGAATCCATGAAGCGTCTTCTTCCATCCGCCCTGTCCCTCCTTTTGCTCAGCGCGTGCATGAAGGATGAACTGGCCGTGCCGCGTGCACCGCGAGGCGATGCCACCGAGATCCAGGTGTGTATGGGACCCGGATACCAACAACAGGTGTGGATGAAGCTGCAGGGCGGTGAAGTGGTGAGCACCAACCCGAAGACCGCCTGGGAACTGGCCTTCGAGAATGCATCCGATGGCTGGCGCATCATGCTCAACGGATCGCGTCTCATGACCACCTGGAACCTGGGTGATGTGGACATCACCCAGGCCATGGACACTGCAGGCATGCACAATGCACGGCGCATCGATGCACCCAGTGGGCATGCCGACAGCACGGCCTTCGGCGACTGGCGCAACGGCAACGCTGTCTTTGTCGTGGACCTGGGCTACAATGCACTTGGCCAGCAACTGGGCTACCGCAAGGTGCGTCCCCTTTCGGTCGATGGCGCCGGGTACTCCTTACAGGTGGCACCATTGGACGGTAGCAGCGTGCAGACCATCGTTATTCCCAAGGATGCGGCACGCACCTGGACCCATTTCAGCTTCAGCAACGGAGTGGTTGCCATCGAACCCGAGCGCGGCACCTGGGATATCGTCTTCACCCAATACACGCATCAGTTCTACGTGCCCTACCTGCCCTACATCGTCAGCGGTGTGCTGATCGACGGCAGTACCACGCGTGTGGCGCGCCTCGGCATCAAGGATTTCAACGCGGTCTCATTGGCCGACACGCTGCAGCATCCGTTCTCCCGTGATCGCGACGCCATCGGATTCGATTGGAAGGAATACTCCTTCGATACGGGGAGCTATATCGTGGATCCCGGTATGGTGTACATCATCGAGGACGCCACGGGATACTTCCACAAGCTGCACTTCCTCGACTTCTATAGCGACCTGGGCCAGGTGGGCTGTCCTCGATTCGCCGTCAAGCCGTTGTGACCGGCCCAAGGCCTCAGTCCTCCATATCGCCACCGCCACGCAGGCTGGGTTCACTGCGCTGCTGGGAGCGCCGCCTGAAGAGCGAAGCATCGCGCTCGCCGAAACGCCAGGTCACAGTGAGGCGGGCATAGCGCATCTCCCTGCGCCGGAAGTCCTCCTGTATGAAGGTGGGCGTGTCATAGGCATAGCCCCAGCGCCGGCTGAAGAACACGTCGTTGATCGAGAGCACCACGTTCCACTGCTTGTTGATCTCCTTCGCCAGGGACGCGTCCACACCGTAATTGCTGATGCGCGTGCCCTGTGGGATGATCTGTGGACTGCGGTAGTCGCCGTTCACCTGGATCACCCAGCTTTTGGGCGCCTCGTAACTCAACAGCAGTTTGGCGTCCCAGTTGAACCCATCGTTCACGATCATGTTGTCAGCAGCGCCCAACTCCACCTTCACATATTCGATCTCGCCGCTCAAGGTGGCCACCAAACCCTTCAGCGGTTCCACGCGCAGGGTGTTCTCCCAACCATATTGAAAGGCGCCCTTGCCGTTCGTCCATGTGTTCACCAGGATGTCCGGATCACTTTCCAGCGGGTAGGCGATGTGGCTGATCACGTCCTCATCATAGCGGCCATAGAGGGAGCTCAACCACGACCCTTTGCCCTTCTGGAACGGCAGCAGGTGGTTCAACTCTGCCATGTTCTGCATTTCAGGTGCGAGTGCCGGATTTCCGATCCGGATGTTGCGGCTGTCGGCGAACATGATGAAGGGCATGATCTGCCAGAAGCGTGGACGGCGGATCTTGCGCGAGAAATTCAGTTGCACTTCACGGGTGCTGTCCTCCCATCGGCGCACCAGGTAAAATGCCGGAAAGATGGATTTCGCAAGATCGTCCGTGCCATCGGGGTACTTGTAGCCGATCGTGCGGTCCTGTCCCACAAGCTCGGCCTGGAAATAGGTCTGCTCCACGCGCAAGCCACCCTGGAAGGCCCAGCGATCGTTCAGCTGCCGGATCACATTGAAATATGCCGCATTCACCATGTCGGTGATCATGTAGTCCGTGGTCTGGTTGGTATCCAGCACATTCTCACCGATCACCGGGGAGCTCAGGAACACATTCAGCCAGGTGTTGTCCAACGTGTAGCTGCCCATGCCACCCCACTCGATCTTCGTACGCTCGTTCAAGGGGTCCACCATGTCGAACTGGCCGCGCACACCATGCAGCAACGAACCACCCAGGTTCTCCTGCGTGCGGGGGCTGAAATCCAGTTGATCCCCCCCGGTGCCGAAAGTGGTGGTGGTGAACGCCGATCGACTGTCCCGCTGCCAGTGGTTGTAGTTGAGATCGGCCGTCCATTCCTTGCCTGCCTTGGGGCTCTTGCGCCGGAACAACAATTGGGTGTTGGCACTGAGGTTGTCCATTCGGTTCTCGTTGAACTGGTCGCCGCTGGAGATCGGTTCACCGCCCGGTGTGGTGGTGCGGAAATCCTGTTCCTCGGTACCATCACCATTACGGAAACGCACGTTCTGCGAAAAGGTCAGCGTGTTGCGGTTGCTGATATCCCAGTCCAATCCCAACCGGCCTCCGTGCATCAAATAAGAGTTCAGGCTGGTGGCTTCCTGCCGAAAGATGCTCGTGGGGCTGCCGTCCAGCAGGTCGGTCCGCGTGGTGCGGCCGTCCGTCTCGTTCGCCGAGGTGTTGTAGTTGTAGCTCAGGTTCATACCCACCCTGCCCTCGCGGATGTTCAGGTTGCCCGATGCCTGGTAACGGTCGTTGGTGCCCACACCGCCCTGCAACTGCCCGAAGTAGCCCGGCTTGGTGTTCTTCTTCAGGATCACGTTGATGATGCCGCCTGTACTGCTCGCATCGAAGATCACCGAAGGGTTTGTGATCACTTCCACGCTTTCGATCTCCTCGCTCGGGATCTGGTCCAGTGTCAAGGCCGTGGGTCGTCCATCGATCAGGATCTGTGGTGAGCTGCCGCGCATTTCCACGTTGCCCTCCACGTCCACGCTCAAGCCGGGGATGTTCTTCATCACGTCCACGCCGGTGCCACCGCGCGTGCTCAGGTCGCGCTCCACATTGAACACACGGCGGTCCACCCGCATCACCACCTGGCTGCTTTGGCCGGTGATCTCCACCTCCTGCAACAGTTCCGCATCGGGCGCCAGGGAGAGGTTGCCCAGGTCGGCTTCCATCCGCTCGCGGTCCAAGGTCACTTCCTGTATCAACGGTGTGTAGCCTATGAAGCTCACCTCCACACGAAGGGTTCCCATCGGTACTTTCTCCACGCTGAAATCACCATTCGGCCGAACGATGGTGCCGCCGACCAGGCTGTCGTTACGTTGTGAAAAAACGGCGATCGTTGCGAACTCGGCAGGTTTCCCGGTAGCGGCATCAAGCACCCGCCCATAGACCTTGCCCATGGCAGGTGGACGACCGCCTGGGCCCTGTGCAATGACCTGTCCCGAACAAGGAACAAGGAACAGGAACAACAGGATAAGCGTGGAACAATGGATAGGCATGCAGCGTGTTTCGATCCGGGCGGGGGGCAAAAGTACCGGATGGCCCCCGGCTACCCGGACAAGGACCTCCCAAGTCCCCGAATGGTTCGATCGGCTTGGGATAAATTAACGGTTACCACCATGAAAAAAGCCCTCCCCGAGATCGGGAAGGGCTTCTCAATTTATGGTCTGTTCTGTTCAGTTCAGTAGTCGTCGTTGCGGAAGCCACCTCCACGGCGGTCACCACCACGATCGAAGCCGCGGTCGCCGCCACGGTCACCACCACGGGAAGCACCCCGGTCGCCACCACGGTCACCTCCACCGCCGTAACCACCACGATCTCCACCACCGCCACCACCGTATCCACCACGGCTTCCACCGCCACCGCCGAAGCTGGGGCGATCGCCTTCGGTACGAGGACGAGCCTCGTTCACGACCAGGTCGCGGCCGTGAAAGCTTTTGCCGTTGGTGCCCTCAATGGCAGCACGGCCGGCATTGTCATCGGCCATTTCAACGAACCCGAAGCCGCGGCTCCTGTTCGTCACCTTGTCCATGATGATCTTGGCCGATGTGACCTCACCGAAAGGAGCAAAAAGCTCGTGGAGGTCCTGGTCCTTTACTGAGTAAGGCACGTTGGCGACGTAAATGTTCATGAGTTCTACTGACGGTTGTTTTTGTTGGTCTGTGTCTGTACCCCCGTGGTCTCGCCAAAGCACAGGGGGGCCTTTGGACGCAACGAAAGTAGAACGATCTTCGATCCCGGCAACAGGTGAGGGGCGGAAATGTTCGGGAAGCAGGGGGTGGTCATTGGTATGAACCCCCGCAGTATCGCCTTCGACACCCTTCATCATTCCTTTCCCCTTTCGTCACCGTTCAGCCCAGAGCTGCTGTGCTTCTGCCCCAGCTTCGTGGCGTGGATCGCAGCATCGACCCCCGCCCCGCCC
>JBGTIB010000300.1:0-11789 GCA_041745875.1 Flavobacteriales bacterium
CACCCGCCACTCGTCACTCCATACTCGCCACTCATTATCCATGCGTGACCTCCTCCGCTTCCTCTACCGCGCCCGGAACACGTTGCTGTTCCTGCTTCTGATGGTGGTGTCCATGGCGCTCCTGCACAACGGAAACGCTTACCATCGTGCACAAGCGATCAGCTCCAGCAATGCCATGGTGGGCACTCTGTTCGGTTGGCGCAAGGATATCACCGACTATGCCAACCTGAAGGAGGTGAATCGGCGTTTGGCAGCGGAGAACGCGGACCTGCGCAGCCGGCATGTGAGCGCATACACCCCGGTGGAGGAGCTGTTCGTGAGGATCAATGACACCATCTACCGGCAGCAGTATGGCTACCTGCCCGCCAAGGTGGTGAACAGCACCTGGCACAAGCAACGCAACTTCCTCACGTTGGACAAGGGTGCCACCTCGGGCTTGCACGGCGATATGGGCGTGATAGGACCGGATGGCATCGTGGGCGTGGTGCGCGAGGTGAGCCCGCATTTCGCATCCGTCATCAGTGTGCTGAACCCCGATATCAAGACCAGTGTACAATTGCGCAACAGCGGGCATTTCGGCTTGCTTCACTGGGACACCAATGACCCGCGCCGTGCATCGCTCATCGACATTGCCAAGCATGTGCGTGTGTCTGTGGGCGATACGGTGGAGACCAGGGGTGGTGATGGGATCTTCCCGCAAGGGATCCCTGTCGGCGTGGTGGTCGATGTACGACCCGAGGAACCCGGCAGCTACTTGGGCATCACCCTCGAACTTACCGAGGACCTGACCAGCAGTGGTTACGTTCAAGTGGTGCGGGATATCGAACGTGCCGAACGGGACACGATGAACGGCTCAATCCTTGATCCATGATCGGCCTGCTGCTCTCCAATCTATTGCGGTTCCTGGTGCTCGTGCTGGTGCAGGCCCTGGTGCTCGATCACATGGATGTGGCGAACGGCTACATGGTGCCCTGCCTCTATGTCCTGTTCCTGTTGCTGCTCCCCTTCGAGCTTCCGGCCTGGGCGCTCCTGGTGATCGGCGCACTCACTGGCCTCACCATGGACTTCTTCAGCAGCACGCCGGGGATGCACATGAGCGCCTGCGTGGTGATGATGTTCGGCAGGATCCACCTGCAGGACCTGATGGCCCCACGCGACGGTTATGAGTTCGGGATGCGACCCACGGTATCCAGCATGGGCATCGCGTGGTTCATCACCTATGCCGGTCTGCTCATCCTACTGCATCATATCTGGCTTTTCGCCGTGGAGGTGTACAGCTTCGATCGTCTGGGCGGCGCCTTCCTGCGGGCCTTGCTCAGTGCCATCTTCACCCTGGCCTTGTGCCTGGTGACACTCTTTCTAACGGCGCGACCCCAGCGCGGACGGGCATGAATTTCGATTCGCGCAAATACGTCCTGGTCGCCGCTGTTCTTTTCATCGCTGTCGTCTTCATACTGCGCCTGTTCTGGATCCAGGTGGTGGACGACCGCTGGAAGGCGGTGGCCGCCAACATGGCCGAGCGCAAGATCACCGACTACCCCGCACGGGGCTTCATTTACGACCGCAAGGACCGGCTTCTGGTGGCCAATACCCCGGTCTACGACCTGATGATGGTGCCTAGGGAGGTGAAGCCTTTCGATACCCTCGCCTTTGCAAAGCTCATCGGTGTGGAACCCGATGAGGTCATCGCCCGCATGGCGGAAGCGCGTCGATACAGCGTGCACAAACCAAGCGTCATCGAAAAGCAGATACCGGCCGATCAATTCGCATCGATCAGTGTACACCTGCACCGCTATCCAGGCCTTTACGGACAAAGCCGTACGCTACGCACCTATCCACCACATACCGCTGCACATCTGCTGGGCTACCTCAGTGAGGTTTCACCGAAGAAAGTGGAGGAGGATCCCTATTACAAGGCCGGTGATGTGATCGGGGTGGGCGGCGTGGAGAGCTTCTACGAAAAGGAGTTGCGTGGCAGGCGCGGCGTGAAATACGTGCTGGTCGATGTCCACAACAACATAAAGGGGCCCTTCAAGGATGGGATCTACGACACGCTGGCCATCTCCGGAAAGAGCTTGTTCACCGGCCTCGATCTGGACCTGCAGCTGTTGGGGGAAAAGCTCATGACAAACAAGAAGGGCAGCATCGTTGCCTTGGATCCCAAGACGGGGGAAGTGCTGTGTTTGGTAAGCAGCCCGGCCTATGATCCCGAACTTCTGGTGGGTCGCGTGCGCAACGTCAACTACGGAGTATTGCAACGCGACCCCATCAAACCGCTGTTCGACCGGGCACTGCAGGCGCAGTACCCCCCTGGATCGATCTTCAAGATCATGCAGTCACTGGTCGCCTTGGAGGAGGGCGTGATCCACGAGAACACATCGTTCCCCTGCAACCGATCGTTGGTGGGATGCCACAACCACCCCACGGCCACGGATATCCAGAAGGCCATCCAATTCTCCTGCAACCCCTATTACTACATGGTGTTCAAACGGCTGGTGGAACGCGGCGTGGATCGCAGCCGCTTCCGCGATGCAGCCATGGGACTTGGCACCTGGGAGGAGTACATGCGGGCCTTCGGATTGGGGGAACGCCTGGACACCGACCTGCCCTCGGTGAAGAGCGGCAACGTGCCCGGACCGGCATACTACGACCGCAAGTACGGCAAGGAGCGCTGGGCCTTCAGCACGATCTATTCCGTCAGCATCGGCCAGGGCGAAGTGCTCGTGGCACCGCTGCAAATGGCCAATGCCACCGCCATCTTCGCCAACAAGGGTTGGTATCGCACGCCACATGTGGTACGTGCCGTAGGCCACCCGGACAGTCTTCAGGGAAAATACCTGGAGAAACACCAGACCGGGATCGATCCGAAGTGGTTCGATATGATCCATGAAGGCATGCGTCGGGTGGTGCATGAACCAGGAGGAACGGCGCGGCAGGCCCGTATACCGGGTGTCACCGTGTGCGGGAAGACCGGGACCGCAGAGAACCCGCATGGCAAGGACCACGCTGTGTTCATCGCATTCGCTCCCATGGAGGACCCCAAGATCGCCATCGCCGTGTATGTCGAGAACTCAGGGTTCGGAGGAACCTGGGCCGCGCCCATCGCCAGCCTGATCATGGAGCAGTACCTTACCGATACGATCACCAGACCGGAGGTGGTGGATCGTATGGTGCAGGCCGACCTGATCTCGGCCGAGAAGAATTTCGTGAAGCCCGTGAAGAAACCCCGTCGCCGATGAGCGCGCGCGATCACAAGGTCACCAACTTCGATAAGCCGATCCTGGTGATCTATCTCCTGCTCATGTTCATGGGATGGGCCAACATCTACTCTGCGGCCTACGATCCTGATTTCCCTAACATCCTGGACCAAAGCCGGGAGTATGGCAAGCAGGGTCTTTGGATCCTGATCAGCCTGTTCCTTGGGGCCGGTGTGCTGATGGTGCGCGGGGATCTGTTCCGAAGCGCGGCTTACGGGGTCTATGCCGGCGTACTTGTACTGCTTGTCGCAGTCCTGCTCTTCGGCAAGGAGGTCAACGGTGCCAAGGCCTGGTTCGCGATCGGAGGCCTGGGCATCCAACCGGCCGAATTCGCCAAGTTCGCCACTGCATTGGCCCTGGCCCGTTTTCTCAGTGGTCTGAAAGCCTTGGCGGACCATCGTTCCCGGGTCATCAGTGGTCTCCTGATCCTCGCTCCTGTCGCCTTGATCATGTTGCAACCCGATACGGGGACGGCACTCGTATCGGGTGCCTTCATCCTGGTACTGTACCGCGAGGGTCTGTCCGGGAACCTGCTCCTGATGGGCATTCTGGCCGGTATACTGTCCGTGCTGGCGCTGATCATGAAGGAAACGACCGTGGGGATCCCTTTCACCGAGGTCCGGGTGGGAGGCCAATTTTTCCTCATGGGCTTGATCGCCATGTTCGCCCTGCTGGCCTGGTTCCTGGTGTATCACATGGTCCTGAAGCACCAACGCAAACGGTTGTACGCACTGGTCGTTCTCGGCCTGGTGGGATCGGTGGTCTTCATTGAGAGCGTGGATTCGTTGGTGGAACAAATGCCAGCGCACCAGCAGACCCGCATCCGCATCCTGCTCGGCATCGAGGAGGATCCGCAGGGGTATGGGTACAACGTGAAACAGAGCCAGACAGCCATCGGATCGGGGGGATTCGCAGGTAAGGGCTATCTGCAAGGCACCCTCACCAAGTACAAGTATGTGCCCATGCAGAGCACCGATTTCATCTTCTGTACGGTGGGTGAGGAATGGGGCTTCCTGGGCACTACGGCGGTCGTGGTGCTGCTTACAGCG
Source organism: Flavobacteriales bacterium (assembly GCA_041745875.1). GTDB lineage: Bacteria > Bacteroidota > Bacteroidia > Flavobacteriales_F > PHOS-HE28 > PHOS-HE28. Next base: position 4,307 of record JBGTIB010000300.1, read on the forward strand.
CTCATATTACGCATCATTCAGATCAGCGACCGGCAGCGATCCCGGTTCACCAGGATCTACGCCTACTGCGTGGCGAGCATATTCTTCCTGCACCTTACGATCAATGTGGGTATGACCATCGGCCTTGCCCCGGTGATCGGCATCCCCCTGCCCTTCTTCAGCTATGGGGGCAGCAGCATGATCGCTTTCACCATCCTGCTCGGGATCCTCCTCAGGCTCGATGCGGAACGATTGACCCAGCTGCGATAAGGCCTCCCTTGAACGCGGAACGCGGACCAAGGCCCGCGTTCCCGATCTATATCCGGTGCTGATCAGTAGTACTTGCTGCGGTTGTCCACCACACCCGCTGCTTCGCGGTAGGCATTGAAGACGGCATTCTCCACGCGGCCCTTCAATCGCTGCTCCAAGGTGTTCCGGTCGGCGGAGACATCCTCGGGTACTTCGGCGACCGCGGTATTGGTGACACTTACGACGTACACGGCGTTGTCGCCTTGGAGTGGAATGCTGGTCTGGCCGTTCTCAAGTGCGAAGATCTTTCCGATCACCTCGAATTCGCTGAACCCACCAGGGATGCTGTAACTGTTCAACGCGAGATCAGTGGCGGTCTGCTTGGATACACCCAACTCCGTGGCCAGCGCCTGCAGGTCCGTCTTACCGGTCATTTTCGCGACCAACGACTCCGCCTTCTTCTCCTTGATCACTTCCTGCGTGAAGACCTCGCGCACATCGTTCAGGTCGGGAGGACCTTCCTCGCGAATGCCGGTGAGGATCGCCACCACATAGTTGTCACCCGCATCCAATGGCTCACTGACAGCCCCGACCTTGGCCTTGTTCACCCAGGAAATGGTGGCATTGGGCGCCGTGAGGCCCGCAACGAAACGCATGTCCGGCTTCAATTCGTCCACATCCGTCACTTCCTTACCCACCGCCTCCGCACCCTGCCGGAAGGACTCCAGGTCGCTCTTGTAACGCAGCGAGAAATCGTTCGCCTCCTTGTACACCTCCTTGAACGTGGCCGGTGTGGGACGCATCTCCCGCTCAATGGAAGCCACCCGGCGCTCGTTCCTTTCCCGCTTGTCCAATACCTCCACGATGTGGAAGCCGTAGGTGGTCTTGGCAATGGTGATGGCACCCACCTTCTCGTCGAAACTGGCCGCTGTGAACTCCGGCACCATGCGGTTGCGGTCGAACCACTCGTATACGCCTCCACTGCTCACACTTCCGGGATCATCACTGAACTTGGTCACCATGTCCTCGAACTTGCTCCTGTCACGCTTGACCACGGTGAGCAGGCTGTCCGCACGCTTCTTCTGCTCATCCTCGGTCTTTCCCTGTTGGGTGCTTAAGAGAATGTGACGCACACGAGCCTCGGGGACGGAGGCCAGCTCGATCACCTTCACCATCTTCCATTGCTCACCTTCCTGGAACGGACCGACCACTTCACCGGGTTCGGCCTTGAGGATCAGCGAATCGTTCACCGCATCAGCAGTGCCCTCCGCATAGGGCGCAATATTGTAGGTGCGCGATAGGCTGTTGGCGACCACGAAGAGGGAGTCGTTCTCGGCGTTGGCGAAATCATCGCGAAGGTCCTCCAATTCGGTACGTGCCATTGCGCGATCGGCATCGGATGCCATGACCGGGAACACCGTGTAGGAGAAGCGCCGGGCAGCCGTCTGGCGGTACTTGCGGTCGTTCTTGTGCTGATCATGGTACTTACGGAGATCACTGTCGCTCACCGCGTACAAACTATCGGGCTCGCTGTCGTAACGCTTGGCCACGAAATTGAAAGAACTTTTCGTGTTCTTCGAAAGGTATTCATCCCTGGCCTGTGCGCTGTTCACGTACGAACTACCCTTCACAAGGTTCGTGTACTTGGTATACAACCTGTTCTCTGTGATGCGGCGCTTCTGGATCTCGTGGTAGACCGGCGCGTTCATCTGCACGTTGTTGAAGTACTGCTGCAATGCCTGGATGTTCGGCTGACCATCGGGACCCTGGAAATTCGGCTGACCCTTGAAGTCCGGCAGGATGTTATCACCGAAGCGGATATCGTCGTATTCGGGTTTTGTGAGGGTGAAGCCAGCGTCCTGGACCTGTTCCAACATCACTTTCTCCTTGACCATCTCGCTCCATACACTGGCGCGCACTTGGTCCTGCATTTCTCCGGTCACCTGCTGGCCGAAGTCGTTGCGGTAGCTGTCGAGCTCATCGCTCACTCGGCTTTCGAACTCACGAAGGCTGATCTCCTCCCCACCGACCCTGCCCAATACCTGGTCCTGCGGCCCGGAACCACGACCGGCGAACAGATCCGTAAGGATGAAGGCGGCCAATGCACCTCCGATGATCACAAGAAGCAATCCGCTTCGCTCGCGGATCTTACCAATAACGGCCATGGGCTGGGGGAATAAGGGGTGCAAATATAGGATCCTGGTCCGAACGGCACTCGAGGCCCGTGCAGCAACGGATCCGGCCCACTGGAGCGGGCATTATTGCTTCGGTCCCCGACGGGGCGTGACGGATCGTACTGCACGCGATCAGGGCAGAAATCCCCGCTCGGGGTCCAATACCTCCAGGCGCACCAGATCGATCCTGGTATGTTCCACCCTTGCCACCGTGAACCGGAAGGGTGGCAGGTCCAAAACTTCACCCTGTTCGGGCAATTCGCCTGTACTGTGCAACAAGTAGCCGGCCAGCGTATCATACTCGTCGCTTTCGGGCAATGCCAGGGAATGCAACGCACGAAGCTGGGCGATCTCGCTCCGGGCGCTCAATAGGAACTCGTTGGGACCCAATCGCTCATCCACTTCCTCGGGGATATCGTGCTCATCCTCGATGTCGCCCACGATGGTTTCCACCACATCCTCGATGGTAAGTATCCCCGCCGTACCTCCGAACTCATCCACCACCACGGTCACATGGCTGCGTTGCTTGATGAACATCTGGAGCGCCTCATCGGCAGGCATGGTCCCGGGAATGAAACTCACCGGCCGCATGACCGCGCGGATGGTCTTGGGTCGCCGGAACAATTCGTAGCCGTGCACATACCCGATGATGTTATCGATGCTGTCCTTGTAGATCAACAATTTGCTGAGCCCTGTGGACACCAGGAGATCCCGCAACCCGTTCACCGCTGTGTCCACATCGATGGCCTCCACCTCCGCACGGGGCACCATCAACTCCCTGACCTTTATTCCGCTGAGTTCCAAGGTATTTCGAAAGTACTCCACCTCTGCGTCCATCCTGTTCTCCGTGGGTTGGTTCGCACTGACCTCCTTCAGAAAGGCATCCAGATCGATGCGACCGAACACCGTTTCGCCGGCCTTCGATCGAACTCCACAAAGACGAAGGAACATTTCGCCCAAACCGGTCATGAACATCATCGGTAGCCAAAGGAGCACATACAGGACCTGCAATGGCACGGCGAAAAAGCCAAGCATTCCGTTGGGGTCGATCCGAAAAAGGATCTTGGGAAGGAACTCGGCGAACACGAGAATGATCAGCGTACTCAGAACGGTCTGCGTGGCCAGGACGAAGGCATCACCGAATTGGAACGTGATCAACCAAGGCTCCATCACCTTTGCCATCAGCACACCGTAGATCACAAGTGCGATATTGTTCCCAACGAGCAACGCGCCGATAAGCCGGCCCGGGCGCTTGAGCAGGCCCGATATGAGCCTGGCCCACAGGGCACCACGCTTGCGTTCCAATTCAATGTAGAGCTTGTTACTGCTCACGAATGCGATCTCAAGCCCCGAACAAAGGCCCGAAACGGTCATTGAAACAAGGATCAGAAGAAGATCGGAACTACTCAAAATACGATGTGGATGGCACCACGCACGGCGAAGGTAACCTCAAGTCATCGGCCCGTTCCCGTTCCACCACGCTGTCGCTCCTGCATGGCCTCCAACTTACGGCGTGTGAGACGGCGGAAGAACCACATGGCCAGCGCGATCCCAGGGAACCAAAGCCATTGACGTCCGGCTTCGAACCCGTCGGCCACGATGACCCACAGGGCTGCAATGCCGGTGCCGATGGCCACGGCCATCCAGAACCCTTCCATGAACCTAGCGACCTTGTTCATCGGCAGCCAAGGTATCATCCGTTGCAACACTGAGCATGCCAGTGACCTTTCGGATCGTGTAGCGATCGAAGTCCTCGGAAGCATCGAGCCCCTGTCCGTGTATGATATCACTGCCCCTTTGGATGCGAACCGCTTTTTCGGTGTAAACCCGTGCACTGTCCTGCAACCAGGTCAGTTGTTCGGTCTCCAGCCGTTCGCCGCGGGAATTGATGAAGACCACGTCCTCGTAAACTTCCATGCGATGTTCCTCCGGCAGGATGACACCGCGCCTTGCGGTGAGCACACTATTGCGCTGACCATCGCTACCCAGGAAATCCAGTTCCAAGCCTTCGGAAAGTTCGGTCCGGCGCGGTTCCATGGTCCAATCCTCGATACGACCCGACTGCAAGCGATTGCGCACGATGCCGGAGTCCAGGAATCCGTATTCGGCGTTCAGCGTTACCCGGTCGGGCGACGATACCGCGATCTCCACGGAGGCCACCTTGTCCAGATCATTGGTACATGAAACGAACATTCCCGCCACAAGGGCGGGAATGCAACGCAGGCTGTTATCCAGGATACCGGGCACGCAGGGCATTATTGATTGGTACGCACGGTAGTGCCCTCATTCAGTCCCGCGCACGTCACCTGGAACGACTTGCCATCCTCGAGTTGATGGAAGAAAGCATCGCTCTTCGCGGGGAAGTGGGCTTTCGTACGTGCCATACGGTCGTTGGCCTTATCGCCTACGGAGGGATCGCTGTTCTTCGCACGCTGGTAATGGTCGTAAGCCAGCCAGTAAACGCCCCATCGTTGGGGTACTTCACATTCACCCGCGAGCGTGGAGATGGCATCACCTAGGAGCAGAAGAGCCTCTCCGTTCTTCGGTTCCACTTGCAGCACTTGGTTGGCGTAGCTACGCGCCGAGGAGTGATTGCCCGATGCTGCCGATACCTGACCCATCTTCAACAAATACTTACTGTTCTCGGGGCAACCATTGCACAATTGAATGGCTTCCTTCAGGTATTTGCCCGCCCCACCCATGTCGTTGCGTTTTACCATGAACATGGCCAGGCTGTATGCACTTTCGTGACCCGGTTCATCCCGGTGCACCTTTTCCGCCAAAGGCAGGTATACCGCCTCCTCCGTGCAGTCCTTGCCGCTAAGGATGCGCAACAAACGTGCATTCAGTTCCTTGTCATCAGGGCGCTCCTTCATCATGCTTTCGGCGATGCGTCCGATGTCGGCACATTCCGCCACTTTGAAGAAGATGGAATTCACATTGTCGCGGGCCGTGGTCCAGTACCCTCGTTCCGTTTCCTTCAGATCACGGGCAAGGTTGTTCTCGATGTGCCCCATCACCATCACGTAGTCCGTAAGCATCTGTTCCTTGGTCGCTTCGCCCTTCGTGAAGAGACAGTTCAAAGCCTGGTAGTAGGCACTGAGCGTCACATCCTCACTGCGCGCCCCACCCAATTCAATGGACTGCTTCAACACTTCGTAGGACTTTTTGCAGCTATCCGGGCTGTAGACCAGCATATCCTGTCCTTTCCGACCCAGCACAAAAGGCTCTTCACCAAAGTTGGTTATGCGTAGGTCATGCACGATGTACAGCGAATCGATCAGTGCCTGCTTGCGTGCGGGATCCTTCTCCTTGGCGATGAAGGTCTTGAGGAGGAGATAGCCGTCCACGTACATCTTCTTGCTAGCCGACGGACATATCCGCATGGCGTTGGACCAGGGTGTATATGCATCCGTGTAGTTCTTCTGGTTGAAGAACTCCTGATACAAGGACAGGTTCATCACGCAGGACACACTGTCCTCCGCAGTGGGTCCATACTTTCCACCTTGGGCCTGTGCATTGGATGACAATGCGATGGTCACAATGACCAAAAGGGCCTGCCAATTCTTGCTCATTCTATCCGTCTTTTCTTGAACCATTGTTCTCTGATGTCAGGAGTGACCGTGATGCCGATCAGAAGGGTGGCGTACCTTACATTGACCGCGCCCACGCCTGTGCCACCTTGGTCGCCCAATTCTGCGCCCAAGGACAGTCGGCTGCGGGTACTGATCCCCATCACGGGCATCGACAAGCCAAAGGACATGCCGATCTCGCGCAATTGATCCCCAGCCACCACCAGATAGTCATCGGTGTATCGCAATCCAGCCCTATAGATCGTACTGGACCAGAAGTTCCCACGGTCCATTCCAGCAGGTCGCAACGCCCCCCCGATCATATACGTGGCGGCATTCCCCAATTGGTTGCTGATATCGACCCCCTCCACCTCGAACGCCAGACGATCCCAGTCCCGACGACGGTGTTCCAGGGTGACGGTCCAACGACTGTTGTAAAGGGTCAATCCCATGGCCAACTGTACCGGAAGGGTGACGTGGCCTTTGGCACCTTCCACGTAGCTGATGGTATCCACCGGAAATTCTATTCCACCGCTGCCCTGTATGAAGCTGTATATGGTCTCGCTTCGACGGGCATTCAATCTGGAGGGCAGTTCAGCCGAGAAACCCAATAGGTACCGGAACCCATCATCCTCCAAACCCTTTCGTTTGACGATGTCTCCTTGGAACTGTACGCCCGCAGTTGCACCGGGATCACGGAGGATCAACGTGGATACGATCGCGGAGTTATAATATCCCTGGTTCTCGGGATAGAAGGCGCGTCGGCTTTCTTGAATATTGCCGAACAGATAGTTCAAGTTCGCTCCGAAGGACAGTTTGCTGCCATTGCCCAGGGTGTCGCGTTTCTGCCAGACCGTGTGGCCGATCCCGGCAAAGGCACGATTGAGCCCACCTGTTCCGCTGTAGGCGAAGGTGACATCGCCCTCTCCGACAAGGAGCGGGCGCACATCGGAAAGGTCATACCCCACAGTACTCTCCGGGTTCATGCCCAATGCCAATCCCCAGCGGTTGTTACCGAAGGGAATTCCGATGGAGAACCCCAGAATATCCATTCTTCTGCCACGGCGGGTCGCCTCCGGGGTCTCGAATCGCAGGAAATGTGATGCGATCCCAGCCTCGAAGGCCGGACGGGCCATGGACGCATATGATGCCGGATTGATGCGAATGACACTGAACGGGTCCGTGAGGGCTACGCCAGTGCCGGCCATCAAGGCCTGGGATACCTGTGTTGCACCCACCAGGTTGCCGAAACCATAAGCGGAATACGGAGAGCCACTACCCTGCTGCCCTTGGGCGATCACCTCCTCGTGAGGCGCCGTCAGGAGCAATGCCAGGAAGAGTACGATGATGCCGGAGGATCTCATGCAGGCCGTCGAGGGTCAGCAAAGGGTGCGCAAAGATGCCACTTTTCAAGGCGCGGCTGAAGCGCATCGTATCGCCACCGGTCAGTACAACGGCCATTCCGGGTCGCTCTTGTCCAAAGCGTTCAACGAAGTGTATCATTTCTCC
>JBGTIB010000301.1:0-3581 GCA_041745875.1 Flavobacteriales bacterium
TCGGCTTTCTTCAGCGCGGGGGCATCGTTCACGCCGTCGCCGGTCATGGCCACCAGCTCGCCCATGTGCTGCAGGCGCTCGGCGATGCGCAGCTTCATGGCGGGTGTGAGCCGCGCGAAGACGTTCACCTCGCGCACGGCGCGATCGAACTCGGCCTCATCGAGTTTCTCCAGTTGCTGCTCGTTCAGGGCGAGCGTCGCGCCGGGTTTCACATCCTTGCGGATGATGCCGATGGCACGTCCAATGGCCACTGCCGTGTTGATATGGTCACCGGTGGCCATGATGACACGGATGCCCGCGCCGTGACAGGCTTCCACTGCGGCTGGCACGTCCTCGCGCGGCGGATCGATCATGCCGGTGAGACCCGCCATGGTGAGGCCGGTGATCTTCTCCTTGTCGATGGATCCTTCCTCCACATCGCGGAAAGCCAGTGCGATGACGCGGTAGGCCTGCCCGCTCCATTCCTCGATGCGTTGATGGACTTTGGCGCGGTGGGCATCGTCCATCAGCACGGCATCGCTGCCGTTCCATGCCTTGTCGCAGAGGGTGAGAACCTTCTCCGGGGCGCCCACCACGAGCAACTGCCGCCTGCCTTCGCGTTGTACCAGCGTGGCGCGCAACTTCAGCTCCGAGTTGAAGGGCAGGTCGTCCACCTGCTCCCATCCTTGCAGGCGATCAATGCCGTCCGCCTTTCGGGCCAGAACGAGCAGCGCACCTTCCGTGGGATCGCCTACCAGCACGTAGCCTTCCTTCGCCTTGTCGTGCTGCACTTCTGCGTTGTTGCATAGCGCCGCCACGCGTAGTAACGGGTCCATGTCGACAAGCTCCTCCCCTTCCAACACCTCGTCGCCCTCCATCACGTTACCGATGGGCGACCAGCCGCTTCCGGTCACACGGCACTCGGGTCCCAGGGGCAATGCCACACGCTCCACGGTGAGCACGTTCTGGGTGAGGGTGTCGGTCTTGTCGGTCAGGATCACGCTCACGGAACCCAAGGTTTCGGTTGCAGTGAACTCGCGGACGATGGCCTTTCGTTGCGCCATGCGGTGTGCTCCCACGGCAAGCACAATGGTGAGCACGGCGGGCAATCCCTCGGGAATGGCCGATACCAACGCGGCGATGGACACCAGCAGCAGTTCATCCACTTCCATGCTCTGGAAGAAGTAGCCCAGGGCGAAAAGTGACCCGGCACTGAGGATGGCAATGACGGCCATCTGGCGCGCCAGCTTGTCCGTCTTCTCGCGGAAGTGGCTCTTCACTTCCTGGATGTCGGTGAGCGAGCCAGCAATGCGACCGATCTGTGTGGCAAGGCCGGTGGCGGTGACCACGGCCACGGCGCTGCCACCCGCCACATGCGTGCTCTTCCACAGCATGTTCTTCCGATCGGCCATGCCGGTCTCCTTGGGCACTGCTTCGGTGCGTTTGCCAACAGGAACCGATTCGCCGGTGAGCGCCGCTTCGATGCAGCGCAGGTCCTTCCCTTCCAGCAAGCGGGCATCGGCGGGGATCTGGTCACCTTCCTCTAACACGATGATGTCGCCCGGCACTACCTCACTGGCCGGCAACGCGCGTACCTGTCCATCGCGGCGCACCTTGGCCGTGGGCGCCAGCATGTCGCGAAGCGCTTCCACCGCCTTCTCAGCGCGGAACTCCTGCACGAAACCGATGAGCGCATTGATGATGATGATCGCGATGATCACCCACATGTCCACGATGTGACCGGTGAGCCACGAGATGAATGCGGCGATGGCGAGGATGCCGATCAGCAGGCTCTTGAACTGGTTCAGAAGCAGGAAGACCCACCGACGCTTTCCGGCCTCGGGGATCGTATTGGGTCCGTGTTGTGCAAGCCGTAAAGCAGCTTCCGCTTCGGACAGTCCCCGCTCCGAGGACTGGAAGCGGTCCAAGGTCTCTTCCGGGGTCAGTTGGTGAAAGGTCCTGTCCTCCATGCCAACTGTAAAGAAAGCCCTCTCGCTAGAAAAGGCTCCTGAGCACGATCAGTTACGCTCCTCGTCCGACCAGGTGCCCGACGTACGGTCCGGGTCGAAGGGCTCACCCCCGTTGGTGAACTTCCGGCGCGAGGCCGGTTCTTCTTCATTCGACCCATCGCCGGGATCCAGGTGATAAACGATACGGAGTGGCCCGCGGCCTGGTGGTAGCAATGGGTCAGCACTGTCCTGTACATCCTGTTCATCCACGTCATCCTCGTCGTACACGGGCAGCTGCGGATCCTGCACGGCGGGTGGAATGTGGCGGTACAGGAAGGCCATCAGCGTGCCTGCAACACCACCCCATAAGTGGCTCTCCCAACTCATGCGTGGCACGATCGGGAATATGCCCCAGATCATGCTGCCGTAGAGGAACACCACGAGCAGTGACAAGGCCATCAAGGTGCGTTGTCTGCGCAGGACACCGCTGAAGAAGAGGAAAGCGGCCAGGCTGTAGACCACGCCGCTGGCACCGATGTGGTAGTTGCCGCGCGCGCTGATCCACACCCAGATCCCGCTGATGATCCAGGAAGCCAGTACCACCCGCCCAGCGATGCGCGGGTAGAAGTACATCAGGCCCCATCCGAGTACCATCACGGGAATGGAGTTGTTGAAGAGGTGCTCCACATCCCCATGCAGGAACGGCGAGAAGAGCACACCCAGCAGGCCTGTCACTTCGCGGGGGAGTATCCCATACCTGAAGAGATCCAGGTCGAATCCACGGTCGACGACGAACACGGCCCAAAGCAGCATGACCACCACGGCAGGCAGGATGGCCGCGGTCAGCAGGCGCTTGCGTTGATCGACGACCACCAATTCAGGTTGCAGCGGTGGATGCACAGTGGCAAGTTGGTCAATTATCGGACCCGTGCCGCGCGTCGGTCATTGTGGCAGCCACCGCATGTACTACCTACTTTTGTTGCATCATGAACAAGGCCGTTCCGCTCGCCATTTCGCTGCTCTTCATTCTGATCATGGGCTGCTTCGGTGGCCCCACTGCCAATGGAGCCCCGGAACACGCTTCACCCGTGGCACAGGACGACGCAAGCGAACTGGCCCTCTTGATGCGTGCCATGGCCGACCATGTGGACAGCGTGAAGGCGAGCCTCAAGCGCAATGGCGAGCTGCCACCACGACCAACGGACTTCGAGGCGCTCTTCACCGCCACACCCACCGAGGGCATGCACATCGACCCGATCACCTACCCCACCTTCGGCAAGGATTACCTGGCCAAGCTGGACCTTCTCTACGAAGGCACGAAGGAGGAGCGGCCCGCACTGTACAATGCATTGGTGCAGAGTTGTGCCAATTGCCATGGGACCCATTGCCCGGGCCCACTGTTGCGGATCAGGAAGATGTACGTTGCGCTGGAGGACTGATGGCCCGGGGATCCGACCAGGACCCTACACCTACCGCATCGCTGCCACCACTTTGCCGCTCGGGGTGCGATGTCCTTCCGGATAGAACGCGCCGATCTTCACCTTCGAATCGATCAGGAACTGCGTGATGTCGAAAGATGGGCGTCGGTCGGTGGCACGGAGCACAAGTTCGGCCGTGGCCGCTGCATCGTTGCCTGCGCGGTGGTGTTTGAAC
>JBGTIB010000302.1:0-6841 GCA_041745875.1 Flavobacteriales bacterium
ATCGCGATCGATCAAGGTGCGCAGCAAGGGGAAGAGTTCGGGCATGCGTTGCACCTCGTCGATCACCACCAGCTCGTCCGTATGGGCCAGAAGGTATTCCTTGGGGTTGCGCAGCAGACTCCGGTCATCGGGGTCCTCCAGGTCGATGTGGAGGCTCTTGAGGCCCAACTTCTTCACCAGTTGCCGGGCGAGGGTGGTCTTCCCCACTTGGCGTGCACCAAGGATGGCCACGGCTGGCCGTTTCTTCAAACGGTCAAGGGTCGTTTGGGCGACAATGCGTTGGATGATCGCAGCAGACATGACCGCAAATCTATTGTACAACTATAGAATACCGGTCATAATCGAGTTGTTCCATGACGATGATGGACATTATTCCGAGTGGGGATGTCCAGGCTGCGTGAGATCTCCATTGCATCGCAATGGAGATCGGATGACCGATATTCCATAGTCGGACTATAGAAAACCGGCCATCCTTCGATGCACTTCTACGCCGGTTCCCCGACCAATGCGTAGTACGACTCCCGCTTCGTTATCCTGTCCGCCGCACCTGTCAGCCGTGCCAGCCCGTGGAGCAATGCGAACAGGGGCCGTTGGACAAAAGCAGGCATGGCCGCCAACCGGTATTCATCGCGTAACTCGTGCAGGACGTAACCAGCCTCCAGCAGTGGAAGGCTCTTCCAATCACCGCCGTTGCGTATGGCCGAAGTGCCCATCTCGTGCAACATCCACTCCAAGTGCATGGCCGGCTCCACACGCACAGCAGCTTCCATGGGCTGGTCGGTATGGCCATTCCGGAAGGTGTGTACCTGATCCTGCTTAACGGTGGCACTCTGTCCCTCCTCCAGCATATGTTCCTGCCCATCGATGATGACGATGAGCCGACCCTGGGTCACGGTGAATGTCTCCTCCTGGAGCATATGCGCATGTGGCTCCGGCCCATTGGCACCGGGAGCCAGGCGCAGACCACCCAATAGGATCCCGTCCGGGGCGGTCACATCCTGCGGAAAGAGGAGCACTTCACCCTGCTTCTGTAATTCAAGAACCCTCATGCCATGGGATCACTTTGCAGCGGTGAACTTCACCACAGCGTTGTCCACCGCAGGCAGCGTGCGCATGTAGTCGTAGATCGCACCCAGGTCCTGTTCGGTCATGTGGGCATACATCAGCCAGGGCATCATGGTCTGAAATTCACCCGGACCAACAGAGTGGGGCACGAAGCTGCTGTCCGCATACGCTTTGAACCTGGCGATGAACACCTCCTTGCTCCAATTACCAAGGCCCGTCTCGTGGGCGGTAAGGTTGGGTGAACGCAGCACGGAGCCATCCGGGAATTCGAACTCGCGGCCACCACCGAGGAATGGCCCAGTGAATTCGCCCTTGTCGAACTGCGTGTGGCAATCACCGCATGCGGCGGCGTTCAGCATGTACTTGCCATAGTCCAAGTGGTCCGTAAGGGGGTTGGGGCGTTTCTGCGGCGAGTTCTTCTCGGGCAGGGTGCGCATGATCAGGTTCATCGGGAAGTCCGCGTGCCCGGCGGGGTGTTCCGCTTCCACGGGATCCAGCGTGCGCAGGTAGGCGATCACCGCATGGATGTCCTCATCGTCCATCTTGCCGTAGTTCGTCCATGGCATCATGGGGAAGATGGGCTCTCCGTCCTTCTTCACACCCATGGTGATGGCGCGATAGATCTCACCATCGCTCCAGTCCTTGAGATTGGCCGGGGTCAGGTTGCGGGAAATGAAGACCCCGGGGAAACCCACGCTCTCGTCGAACACATCACCGCCCACACCGGCGGTGCCCGGGATCGGAGGCGCGGCGAAGAGGGTCCAGTCCCGCTCACTGTGGCAGTCCATGCACATCATCACGTTCCAGGCCAGGTAGCGGCCTCGTTCCACCTTCGCGGGTGTCAGGTCCACGGTGAGTTCAGGGGCTGGTCCCACATTGGGCAGTGCGACATTCACGTAAGTGACAAGTCCGCCGATGATCATGGCGAGGCCACCGAGGGAATACATGGTGTAGCGAATGGGTTTTCTCATGGTGTAGCGGTATTGTGGTGGACAATGCAAACCTGCCCCGACCTGACCGTGTGGCGTTCATCCTTTCGGGTGAAATGCGGAAGAGCGGATGGTGTTTCGACAATTCCCGCACGCTACATCAGGGGCAACTGGTGAATGGCGAATGGGAGTTGGTGAATAGTGCGGGCCCATTCACCAATGACCATTCACCAGTCGCCCCTGCTTTGGAACGCATCACCAACCCACGCTCCGGGGATCGCGGTTCACTTGAGCGACAACTCCCTCAAGCGATGCACGGCTTCGGTGCGCTGCTTCACGTCCAACTTGGTAAAGAGGCGCTGGAGGTGGCTTTTCACGGTATTCTCCGAGAGGAAGAGCCGCTCACCGATGGCTTTGTTGCTCAGTCCCTCGCACAGGCACTGAGCCACCTCGCGCTCCCGCTCACTGAGGGACTCCGGCAGATGGCGATCCACGGCCACGGGATCGAAGGGCATGGAACGGGGGCCATCGGGATCGTGCCAGTTGCTGAGCGCCACCTCCAAAGCCACCTTGATGTCCAGCCCTGTGAAAGGTTTTAGGACGTAGCCCCCGGGGTGGGTGGCCTTGGCCTTGGCCAGGGTGCCGGCATCGGCATGGCTGGTCAGGAAGAGGAAGGGCAGGGGTTGGTGCGCGTTGATCCATTGTGCCAGAGCGCATCCTTCATCGGAGATACCGCCCAGGTCGATGTCCAGGATCGCTGCATCCGGCTTTCGTTCTGCGATCTGCGATTCGGCTTCGGCGCGCGAGGCTACCGGTCCCAGCACACGGTACCCGAACTCCATCAAGTAGCCGCGAATGTCCTCTGCGATCAGTGGGTCATCCTCCACCACCAGGATGTGCATCGGTCCGTCCATTGATCTTCCTTGGGATGGTGAATGTGGTGGATGTTCCCTGCTTGGTGGCGGTGCTCATCTCTGCATTGAGCCGCTGTGCCAGTGTGCGGAGCAAGGTATGGCCGAAGCCTTTTCCGCAGGAACCGGGTTGGCCGACCCCATCATCCTTCACCGAAAGCACCAGCTGATCCTTCGCTTCACGCAGACCAACGGTGATGCTGCCCTTGCGGCCATCGGGGAAGGCATGTTTCAAGGCATTGGTCACCAGTTCATTCACGATCAGGCCGATGGGTGTGGCCAGGTCCACATCGAGTTGCATGTCGTCCACTTCTGTGTGCAGGGCGATATGGTGAAGTTCCGTGCCACCTGCCTGGCCAAGATGTTCCATCAATTTTAGCAGGTAGTCACGCATGGCAATACTGCGTAGGGCATCCCTTCCGTAGAGGAACTGATGGATGAGGCCGATGGCCTGGACGCGTCCGCGGCTTTCGCGCATGGCTTCACGGGCCCCGGGGTCAGCGAGTTCGCGGCTTTGGATGCTTAAAAGGCTGTTGAGCATCTGCAGGTTGTTCTTGACGCGGTGGTGCATCTCCCGCAGGAGCCATTCACGCTCCTCCAGTGCCTTGCGCAGCCTCCGATTCAAGCGCACGCGTGAACTGGCATAGAACACCGTGCTCACCAGCAGGGCTCCCAGCAACATGGCGATGGCGAAATTCAGCCGGCGCTGTGTACTTTCCTGGTCCAGGGCTTCCTCCTGCGCATCGATGGTGAGGTCCTTCTCGCGGCTCTCGTAGCGCGCCTGCATCTCTTCGATGGCCCACTGGCGTTGTTCGCTGGCCAGCGTGTCGCTCAGTTGGGCGTAGGCTTTCCAATGCGCCGCCGCACGGGTGGCATCCAGGAGCTGATCATAGGCTTGGGCCAGGGCTTTCTCGATCTGGCGCATCAGGTCAAGCCGCCCGCTGCCATCCACCTTGGTATGCGCAGCAAGCAGATGCTGAAGGCCCTCCTTGGGGCGGCCCAGGATCCGGTCCTCCTCACCAAGGTGCAACAGCACGGAGGCCCGTTCAACCATATATCGTTCTGGCAGGGCCAGGCCCCGCTTCAACAAGGGACGGGCTTCGTGGTAGCGACCCAGGGAATGCAGAGCCACGCCTTCGGCCACGTCGGTGCGAATCAGTTCCACCGTGTCGCCCAGTGTGCGGTAGATCCCCCGGGCTTCGACGAAGTAGGGTAGCGCGCGTTCCGCATTGTCGCTGTAGGCATGGGCCAGTGCCAGGTTGTAAAGGGTATTCGCCGTACCCCGCTCGTCCGCTTGATCGCGCTTCAACAGCAGGGAGCGTTCGTAGATGGCGATGGCCTTGGCATGATCACGTCGTTGGCGGTAGATGATGCCCAGGTTGTTCAGCGCGTAGGCTTGCGCGCTCGGATCACCGATGCCCTCATACACGACCAGGGCCTGATCGTAATGGGCAATGGCCTCGGAGAGGTGCCCTTGGAAATAGAAGGAACCTCCCATGCCCAACAGCACTTTGCCCTGCAAGGAACGATCGCCAACGGTATTTGCCAAATGCAGTGCACGTTTGAAACAGGCCATGGACGAGTCGAGTCGCCCCTTCACCTCCCAGATGAAAGCCTGCTGGAACAAGTTGTCGATCCGGCCAACAGGCAAGCCCAGGCCCCTGGCCATGACCTCCCCGCGTTTGGCATGCAACAGGGCCGAGTCCGGTGCCACTTCCTTCAGGTAGTACGCGATGTCTCGGTACACGTACACCTTCTCCGAGTCGGCCGGCAGGTGGGGCAGCAGGGTGATGAGGCTGTCGGCCAGGGCACGGTCGTCCTGGGCATGAAGCCAGAGGTTCGCAGCGCAGGCAGCGATCAGCGCTATGTGCCGGGGCCGAAGCACGCCGGGAAATGTAGGGGATCAGGGCGTAGTCGCTACTCCTTCACCCAGCGCACCACGCGACGCCCCGTATCCATGCTCACCTCAACCAGATACGCCCCGGTTGGCAGTGTGCTGGTATCCACCGGCTGTCGGTCCATTAAGTTGTTCGTGAGCACCACGCGACCTTGTAGGTCCAGCAGCCGTAAGTGCGCGGGTCGATGACCAAGGCCGGAGAGTTGGAAAGTGGTATTGCCGGGATTGGGGTGCATTTGCAACACCTCGTTTCCTGACTGCGCTTCTGTAAGCGCCAAGGTCAACATGCAGCTATTATCACTATTGATCTCGTCATCGCGGTAACACCCATAGGTGCAGTAGCATTCATAGATGGCTCCACAGGGAGGAAGTCCGGGAAAGATGAAGCCACCACCACCGCCGATCCGTTCCGTGAACATCGTCCAATTGCCGGATAGTTCCCCATTCTCCCGCATCTCGACCCAGATCCTGCGCAAGGGCACATCATCGATGATCACGGTGGCGGTATCCGTGACGTGCCAGGCATGGTCAGGGCAATCCTCGCCGAAAGGCCAGAAGGGCTGCCAGTGATCTCCGGGAACAGCACTGAACCAGTAAAGGGTGTCCCATACCGCCCCGTTCCACTCCCAGACCACATCGCCGTCCGTACGGGTGAAGAAATGGGCAGGGCCGTTTTCAATGAACGTGCCTTGCCAGATCATCTGGGTCCACTGGGTGATGCGTTGTGCTGAATGGCCATCGACCACAGTATCCCCGGTATACATGTACTTGGCTTGTCCTTCGAACCAGGGATTTCCGGTATCGTACCCCCACACCGCCCCCGGCGGGCACCAGCTTTGGGTGAAGGCCAATGTGGCGAAGATCAGGAACCCGATCAGTGTGGCGGTTCGCATGGCACGCGGTATTTGCCAGGAAGGCGTTCCGGCAAAGGGGAACGCTGCCCCGACAAGATACGCCCCCCTTCGGTACCTTCGCAGCCCCTTTGGCATGGGCCCATGCGCACATGGTCACATGCCCACATGCGCAAATGTCCTACACCGCCCACCCCACCGCTGTCATCGATGAAGGTTGCACGATCGGTGCGGGCACCCGCATCTGGCACTTCAGCCACATCATGCCGGGCTGCACCATCGGTGAAGGCTGCAACCTGGGGCAGAACGTGGTGGTGAGCCCCGGCGTGAAGCTGGGCAATAACGTGAAGGTGCAGAACAACGTGAGCATATACACCGGCGTGGAGTGTGAGGACGATGTGTTCCTGGGCCCCAGCATGGTGTTCACCAACGTCATCAATCCGCGAAGTGCGGTGGTCCGGCGCGACCAGTACCTGCGCACGCTGGTGAAGCAGGGTGCATCCATCGGTGCCAATGCCACCATTGTTTGTGGGCACGACATCGGCCGTTTTGCCTTCATCGGTGCGGGTGCCGTGGTCACCAGGGAAGTTCCCGATTTCGCCCTGGTGGTTGGCAATCCCGCCCGGCAGACCGGCTGGATGAGCGAGTTCGGCCACAAGCTCAAGTTCAACGAAAGCGGCGAGGCCACCTGTACGGAAAGTGGGCAGAAGTACCAACTGATGGAAGGCCGGGTAACACGCATTGCCTGATCGGATGATCAGATGATCGAAACCACAGCACAAATGACCCAAGTGTTCGACCAACCGAGAGCATTTATGCCCGCCGGGCATTTCAATTATCTGATCATCTGATCATCTGATCGACCGATCATCTGATCTCTGCCCCATGGCTCATCCCCCCGAACAAAAGATCCGCTTCGCAGTGGTGGGCTGTGGCCACATCGGCAAGCGCCACGCGGAAATGGTGGGTCGCCATCCCGAAGGCGAGTTGGTAGCCCTGTGCGACAACCGACCTGCCAGCGAACTGGGTGTGGACCACCTGAACGTGCCGCTCTTCCCCGACATGGACACCATGCTGAAGGAGGTGCCGGGCATCGAGGTGGTCAACATCTGTACGCCCAACGGCCTCCACGGAAAGCAGAGCATCAAGGCGCTGGAGGACCGCAAGCATGTGGTGGTGGAGAAGCCC
>JBGTIB010000303.1:0-3898 GCA_041745875.1 Flavobacteriales bacterium
GTCCACCACCAACACCGTCTTTGTCCGGACCAACGCGTTGTCCTTCTTTTCGATCGGCTCCTGCCCTGTTGACACTTTTTGCAGCATGCCCAAGCTGACCAAGAATGACGCCATGGCGCCCGGGGAGGGATCTGCCCAGGTATTTCTGGGGACGAATATGCGCAGCATGCTGTTCGAGGGGGCAGGGATCCCTCAGCACGGTGAGCAATGACTTACCCATTGTGCACTTCAGCGGGGCGTACCCACATACACACCTGCGGGTTCGAAGTTCCGGCAACGCCCCCATTTCCTGCTAGGGACCATGAGGTATCCATGCGCAGGGTCCCCTCCTGTGTCGGGAGACCCTGCGAAGGCTTGACGCATGGTTCCCGCCCACCACAGCACCCGGAGGCAACGCACAGGGGAATACGTCGTCTATCCCGCATGCGATCCAACCCTACCCTGAGCCTGTTGCTAGCCGGTACACTCGCTGCCATGCTGTCGCCAGGCAGCTCCCAGGCGCAGAACACCTTCGAACGGCTCTACAGTTTCACCGGCACCAACATCGGGCTACGCGATGCGGGACCCATCGGCAACAACGGCTTTTTCCTCTGTGGCATCGCCTTCGCGCAGCCCTGGCGGTCGTTCGTGGTGCGCGCCGCGAACAATGGCGACACGCTGTGGACCCGGCGCTTCTCCGCACAGCACTACAGGGCGAGGCCGACGAACGATGGTGGCCTCATCATGAGCGGTACACAGGTCACCCGCCTGGCGGCCGACGGGCTGCCCATGTGGTCCAAGACCTACAACGGGGGCGGTGCAGGGACCATCCACCAGACCAGCGATGGCGGCTACATCATGACGGGTTTCAACATGACCAACAGCATCCTGAAAGTGGACGCAGCAGGAACCCCACAATGGCAGCGTTTCTACGATCACCTCTCCAGCGCCACCGAAGTGCGCCAGACGAACGATGGTGGCTACATGATCCTGGGCGGCACCACCACCGTGGGTGCCGGCGGCGTGGACCTGTTGCTGATCAAGACCGACGCGCAGGGCGAGGTGCAGTGGTTCCGCACCTACGGTGGGCCTGACTCTGACAGTCCGGTGGACATGGACCGCACGGCCGATGGTGGCTTCGTCCTGCTGGGCAGCAGCAATTCCTTCGGCGCCGGAAGCATGGACCTGTATGTGCTGCGTATCGCAGCCAATGGGCAGGTCCTGTGGTCGCAAACCTTCGGCGGTACGGACCAGGACGATGCCACCTCGGTCCATGTGCTGCCCGATGGGGGGATCCTGCTGGGCGGCAGCACCATGAGCTGGGGGGAGACCTACCGGCAATACGTGGTGAAGCTGGCCCCCACGGGCGGATACCAATGGTCGCGGACCTATGGCGGCTTCGGCGACAGCCAGCGCACCGTGGCCCGGCCGATCGATGCGAACGCATACATGGTGGCCGGCCCGGTGAGCGGCCAGAACTTCGTGCAACTGACCAGGACCGATGGCCTGGGCATGACCGCCTGCGCGGACACGGCCGCCACGATCGTGGGCACAGCCACCACCATCACCACCACACCAACGGGTGCCTCATTCCCCGGCTCGCCCAGCGACGCCACGGTCACCGATGACTTCATCCAGGGTTGCAACATCATGGATCCCTGCATCACCACCGGCGTGGTGGAGCCAAGCACGGCCCCGAGGCTGTTCCAAGCCCATCCCAACCCCACACAGTCGTTGGTGCAACTGTCCTTCACTGATGCCGCCACCCACGCCTTGGTGGAAGTGCTCGATCCGCGTGGCGCGGTGGTGCAACAGCGCGCCCTGGCCAACGGCCCGCTGCACACGCTGGACCTCGCTGGGAATGCGCCTGGACTTTACAGCATCCGCGTGGTGAGCCGTGGGGCGGTGCAGGTGGAGCGGGTGGTGTTGGAGTAAGGGGTTGCGGGTTCTGTGATCGCGGTCGGTCGAGAGCCGTAGTGGTCTCCTGAAAGGGACTCTGCGGTTTTACATCACGCACGGGCTTTCGCATCGGCAGCCCGTTCCAGAGGTTCAGCACCACCCGGATGGCGCGATCCTACAACATGCACTTCGCCCCTTTCCGTATGATCTTGACGAACTTGCTGTTCACCTTCTCGATACTGAGCACCTTTCCATCAAGATCAGGATGTCGCATTGTAGTTATTGGGAATGCAGCGAGCATTTCCAATTGAACTCTTGAAATAGCGATCTTGAAGAAGCACTCCGAGTATGCCCTTCCGCCGGATGAACCTGTCCTGGTCGTGGCATCCTCCATGATCTCCAGTTCCAAGATCTGATCATTCCTGAGCTTCAGCAGGAAAGGGGAACCCGCAGGGATGGTCACATCAACAACGTAGGGTTGCGCATGCCGGTAGGTCATGATCACCAACCCACCTTCGGCGACTTCCATTTTGAGGTGCTGCACATTGAAGTAGCTGTAGATGAACTCCTTCCTGTCCAGTCCTGTGAAAGGGTCCTTCTCCGTAATGCACTCCTGGGCCAGGGCTGGCGACAGGAGCAGGCCCATGAGCACGGTGAGCGTGGTGGTGAAAAGGGGTGTTCGCATTGTTTTTCCGCGCGTGGTGTTATTGAGAAGTATCATGTTGAACTCACTCCAACACGAACTTATTCGTCTGCCGCACTCCATCCTCTCCGATCATTAACAGTGAATAGGCGCCTGGCGCATGTCCCCCAAGGTCCAACAGTTGAACCTCTGAGGAACGCAGGCCGGTCATTGACCGCACTATCCTTCCGGTGGCATCATGAACATGGATGTCCATCGACCGGCCCTGATCTCCATTCGGGACGATGTGCAGCATGCCATTGGTGGGATTCGGGTAAATGAGGAAGGGGCTGTCCGCCTCGTGCTGCTCGATGGCAAGCCATACCTGATGATCCAGCCGGAACAAGCCATGGCCCGCTGCGAACAGATAGCCACCCGCGAATTCCAACTGCCGTGCGGATCCACCAGGCATCGGTATTGCGAACCAGCTTGCATTGATCACGCCACCGGACTGCGACAGGTAGATGGACGTGGCCAAACCACCGGCCGCCACATACGGCAGGGAAACAGCGATATCCTGGAACTGCATCAAGCCCTGGGCCTCCAGAACGAAGCCCCAGATGTGACTAAGATTTCTTCTGTACAAGCGAGACTCGGAGGCAATGAACCTGCCATCGCTGGAGATCGCATTTATCCCAGCGGTATAGGTGGTTACCTGCTCCCAGTTCGCACCATGGTCCCATGAACGATGCAGCCCGTTCGACCATTTTCCCATTAGGAGTGTGTCGCCACTTGCACCCACGCCTGTTATGAAACCAGTCCCCAGAACGGACCATGTATCGCCATTGTCCATTGAAACGTGCAGTGCACCATTGTAATTGGTGCCGAACATGATCAACGAATCGATGATCGCCAGGGAATGACCACTCCCGATCTGGCTCACGTAAACCTCCTCCCATGTCTGCCAGTCCGTTGAGCGCCAGATCTTGTATGCGATGTTGCAGAGGAGGCTGCCATTGGCCGTAACGCCAACGTTATTGACAGCTTGTGTGGGGAGGCCTGTGCTCCGTTCCGTCCAGGTCTCCCCCAGGTCCGGAGAAACGAAGATCCTTCCGGTGGTCGTTCCAGCGATGATCGTGTCGCCCTTACTGGTAAGCCCGCGCAGAGTAACTGAATCTCCGATCATCGTAGCCCACTGCGCTTGGATTTGGGTGATCGAAAGAACTGTAAGGAATAGCAGGAACTTGGACATGATCAAATGTAGGAAGGGAACTGGTGCTTCAGCCGCCCGATAGATACCGGTCCGTCATCTTCACATAAGCCATCACTGTCCAGTTAGCGCGGCGAACAGTGGGTTTTTATGCTACCCCAACCCCATCTCCACCGCCACCGCGATCA
>JBGTIB010000304.1:0-5353 GCA_041745875.1 Flavobacteriales bacterium
AGCAGCCTGAAGCCGTTGCAGCGGATCTCCGAACGATCATGAAGCTTATGAAGAAGGCCACCGGTGAAGAGCCGAGGATGTGGGGCGCCAGCATCGTGGGCTTCGGGCGCTACGCCTATGAAGGTGCCAGCGGCCGTTCGGGCGAATGGATGATCACCGGCTTCAGCCCGCGAAAAGCGAACCTGACCATTTACATCATGATGGGTTTCGAGAAGGAGAAGGCCTTGATGAAGAAGTTGGGAAAACACAGCATAGGCAAGAGCTGCCTGTACATCAAGCAGCTTGAGGATGTGGACCTGAAGCTGCTTGAGGAGTTGATCGTGAAAGGGGTGAAGGCGATGGAGAAGCAGCGCGTGAAGTAGGGGGCATCGCGATCGCCCGGCACACTGCGGTACATCGCACCGTCCTTCCCCTCGCGATCACATCAAGATCGTTCGTGCTAAGATCCGTCGGCCCGCCCGTAGCGCACCATACCTGATGGTACCGGGATCGCCAGGATCCCTGCCAGATCATGAACGAAGCGCGCCTTACCGAGAAGTTGTCCGTGTTGGCCGATGCCGCCAAGTACGATGTGAGTTGTGCCAGCAGTGGCAGCACGCGCACCAACCACAATGGTGGCCTGGGCAATGCCAGCAAGATGGGCATCTGCAATTCCTATACCTCAGACGGCCGCTGCGTAAGCCTGCTGAAGATCCTGCTCACCAACCATTGCATCTTCGACTGCGCCTACTGCGTGAGCCGGAGCAGCAACGACGTTAAGCGCGCAGCCTTCACGGTGGAGGAGGTGGTGGACCTCACCATGAACTTCTACCGGCGCAACTACGTCGAAGGCTTGTTCCTCAGCAGCGGCATTTTCAAGGATGCGGACACCACCATGGAACGGCTGGTGCGCGTGGCGCAGGAGCTGCGGACGGTCCACAAGTTCAATGGCTACATCCACCTGAAGACCATTCCGGGTGCCAGCGAAACGCTGATCCACGAAGCAGGACTGTGGGCCGATCGCCTCAGCATCAATATCGAGATACCGAGCGATGCGGAACGCATGGGCGTGGTGATACGTCGCGCGCGCTTCTTCCTCAGTTTCGGTGGTGCTGCGCATGTCTTGGTGCATCGGCCGGACCGCTTGCGTCCGCACCTGATCGCGCCACTGCGGCAGAACGCCGCACAACTCGACCTCTTCGCGTGAGCCCCGCCTGGTCGACGCCGGAGCGCGCAAGGCACTACGTCTACGATGGTTCGTGGCCGGGTCTGCTCAGCGTGGTGTTCACGGTGTTCAGCGAGAAACGACCGGTACTCTCCGTGGTGCGCGAGCGCTCGCAGGTCACCGACCTCTTCACCGATGTGCGCGATGTAAGCACCGATGACGACCAGGCCACCCGCGTGATGGACCGCGCACGCAAGCTCCTGGGCGCGCCGCGCATGCGCGAGCTTTGGTACTGCCACCTTGCCGAACGTGCTGAGGTGGACCGCCTCATCGCCGACTTCCTTGTGCTGGGCTTCACCGGCGGTGCCTTGAACGATGTCCGCGACCCCACCGTGCTCGGCCTGCTCCAGTGGAAAAAACACATTAGCCACGAGAAGCACCAGATGGAGGCTTTCGTGCGCTTTCAGGAGAACAGCGATGGGGTGTGGACGGCCACCATCGCACCCGCCTACGATGTGCTGCCGCTGATCGCCACGCACTTCCGCAAGCGCTACGCGGACATGGAATGGTTGATCGCCGACCAGGGCCGCGACTACGGTCTGCATCACCGCGCCGGCGTGGTCTCGCCCGTGCAGTTCATCCACGAACAGAACAGCGGACTACCCGCCTCGCATGTGGAAGCCGCCGTGAACGAAGAGGCGTACGTGAAGCTCTGGAGAACCTATTTCCGCAGTGTGGACATTCCCGCGCGCCGCAACCTGAAATTGCATATGCAGCACATGCCGAAGCGGCATTGAAAGCACATGGTGGAGATGGTGGGGAGGCCGTGAAAACCGTATCGCGATCGACCCACAACATGGCAATCAGGTGCGATGACCAACCCCGCACCATACACTGGCGGGTGAACGGTATGCTTGATGCGCGACCGTCGCTATTGCCGCATGCCACTGGCCGTGGAATAATGCACCACGCCATTGTCGTCCACCAGCACCATGGGTGAGGTAAGGTCGCTCTGTGGTCCGCCGGTCCAGATCAAAGCGCCGGTCTGTGCATTGCGCGCTTCCAGGGTAGCCGGTGTGCCTGCGGCATTCAGGAAGAGCACACCATCCGCCACCAGGAAATGTTGGGCCGAGGCGCCGCTCGTTTGCACCATGTACATCAGACTTCCATCAGCAGCGTTCAGGCAGGGGACCTGGCCGCTCGCAGCACCTGCGAACAAGCGGTTCCCGCTGAGGTAGGGATGCCCACCACTGGCGTGCGCGATCCTGTTCTGTATCCATATGATCTCGCCGTTGCTTGCGTTCAGCGCGAACAGCTTGGTGCGGCTGTGCCCATGGACCACCCCTGGTCCTGCGGTCGGCGCGCCCAACATGTTCGTACCAGTATCCACTTCACGCTCCCAGACCGGAGTCCCCGTGGCGGCATCCAAAGCGTAGTATTTCTGGTCGTTGCAACCGAAGAAGACCTTGCCCTCGGATACACAGGGCGATGTGTTCACTTCGTCCGGTGCCGACCATTCCCACAGGAGCGAGCCATCCGCTTTGTTCAAGGCGAACACACCCGGGTTCGCATCATTTCCTCCGCAGTAGAGCGTATTGCCAACGATGGTGGGTGCAGAGAAAAGCCCGCTGCCTCCGGTGTTGTACTGCCAAAGCAGTGATCCCGTGAGTGCATCGATGGCTTTTACATTACCGTAGTTCGACGCGATGTAGAGGACGCCGTCCTCGATGAAGGGTGCATAGGTGTCCGAGTACCCGAAGTTCGACCAGAGCTCGCTTCCATCCCCGGCATTCACGCAAAAGAGCTCTCCGCTCAGCGTGATGAAATAGACCCTGTTGTTCCAGAATGCCGGTGATATACGCCGCATGCTCGGCGTACTGAGTGACCATATCGTCGCGCCTGTTGAGGCGTTCATGCAGTAGAAGCCGTTCGGTCCATGTCCAGTGGCATAGATCCGCCCACTGGTCGACGCCGGCCCCCCACCGATGACCAGTGGCGCGGGCAGCACGTTCAGCTGTTCGTTGAATGGGATGATGGGGCCCTCCAGCATGGTGAACGTCGCCATGTCCCAGGCAACGATCTGTGCACCTGTGCTCAGTTGCTGGGAAGTATAGTCGAAGAACGATGCCGTGAAATTGCCTTGCGCATCGAAGAAGACAGGCTCGGTGTACAGGTCATCGAAGCGCAGGTACATGTAACCGTTGGTGACCGGCAGGCCCGATGCGTTCACCGCCTGGCCTTGCACCGAAGCATGGGGACCGCATAAACCTTCCAAGGAAACGATCTCGACATTATCCTGGGCGGTCACGGATGTCTGTATCGTCCCCAGCAGATACTCGGTCCCGTTCGATCCGGGTGGCACCACGAAGATCTCCAACTCGGCATTGCAAGGAAGGTGTGAGATGACCTGCCCCTGGCTGTTGGAGACGCCGGTACCGGTGAGGCCCGAATTGAAGGTGAGGCTGCGGATCACCACCGGCATGTTGGCGACGGGAATGCCTCCACATGACAGGTTCATCTGGAATCGGTAGCTGCACATGAAATCATCGCAGTTCCACAAGGAGAAGTGCTGCACCTCGCCCACATAAACGCCACCTTGGAGGGTGGCGCTTCCCTCTTCCTTCCAAATGCCTACCGATTCATCGAAGTACCACAGAGGTATGGTCTGCGGGGCCGAGGCCAGTAGGGTGGGTGGGACCGGAACGTTCAAAAGCGCCGCTGCACCTGTGGCCAATTGCAAAGGCATGCCACCGGGGTCGGCCAGTTCGATGTGGCCCATGCCGAATGGCCGCAGGATGCCGTTGTCGCCGCTGGCGTTCAGACCTTCCAGCCCGGGAATTTCCAGGATCGTGTTCGTGGCGGTAGGGTCCAGATACTTCGCGAATACCCGCACCTCGCCTTGGTAGCCACCTTCAATACCGTTCGCCGGGATCTCAATGGTCAATCCATCGCTGGTCTGTACCGTGCCACCCGCGCTCGCCTGGAAGGAGCCGATCTGCGTGCGCGAGGCCAGCACGACCCGGATATTGACCTCACCACCACCCACCGGATAGAAGTTCCTTCCGCCGAAGAAATACCCGTCCTTCTCCACCTTCAGGTAGTTGCGGCCAACGACCGTAGGTACACCCGTCATCCGGAAGATCCCGGACGCATCGCTGGTCGCGGTCTGACCATTGCAGCTGACCGTGGCATTTGCGATGAAGGCTTCGTTGATATCAACCACCCGCCCGGTGATGTTGATGCTGGATCCCGAAGGCCCGGGGGGAACCGGCGGTGGATCGGGTGCGACCGGGTCTTTCTTGCAAGCATGCAACAGGCACGCAGCGGACAGTGCCAGGAGGATGGTCCGTGTGATCTTCATGGTCGTCTTATTGGTTCCCGGGCACTAAGGCCGGAACTATGATAGGCCAGGTGAGCAGTGCGGTCTGTGTGAGCATGCGATGGATCGCCCCGTACCGTACATCGGGATTGGTCGTGTTTTGTGAACGGCAAGATCGAACAAAATGCCACTTGGGTACAACTAAAAGGGGCATGAACAAGGCCCGGGGGAAACATATGACCGGCAGAAACTACCAATTTGAAAGAGTGCCGGTTCAATGGGTGATGCCGATATTCGGGATGCCGCGCCGTCGCGCGCCGTCGCCGGAGCGCTTTGGCGAAGGGCGACCAAAGCGCTATGGCGCGCCGAAGACATGGCCGACCTACCCAACCGCCGTTCGATCCGCCCCGACAAGTCGGGATGAAACACATGCGCGGATATGACTACGCCAGTGAAGGCGCGTATTTCCTGACGATATGCACCGACGAAATGCGCCACCTGTTCGGTCGGATAACGAATGGCGTGATGGCGACGAACGCATTGGGCGACATCGCCCAACAGTGTTGGGATGCGATACCACAACACATGCCCCATGTGGACATCGGCGAATTCGTGGTGATGCCCAACCATGTGTACGGCATTGTGGTGATACGGGAACGGTTGGTCGCCCCCGACGGAAAAACGTTGGACGGTGGACCGGCAGGGGCCGATCATGATCGGCCCGCCCTACCGCCAACCACCGACAACGAACCACCCGGAACAACACCGGGACCGGACCCAACGGAACCGGCGGAAATTCCGGACGGAACCGGACCGTTGGACGACACGGAACGCCCGTCGGCAATGGATGACGGTTCGAACGATGGGCATGTGGACAACGTGCCTGACGC
>JBGTIB010000305.1:0-3562 GCA_041745875.1 Flavobacteriales bacterium
GTGGTGATCGACGAGGTGCAACGCATGCCCGAACTCTTCCCCTTGCTGCGCACCTTGATCGATCGCGATCGCCGACCCGGCCGGTTCCTACTACTGGGCTCCAGTTCACCGGAGGTGGTCCAGCGGTCATCCGAATCGCTGGCCGGCCGCATTGCCTATATCGACCTGTACCCGCTTGGTGTGCATGAGACAGGACTATCTAAAGCAAGGGTGGATCGGCTGTGGCTGCGCGGCGGCTTTCCGGAAGCCTATCTGGCCGGATCGGATGCCGACGCCCGTGCAGTGATCACCGACCTGTTACGCTCCTTCATCGAAAGGGACCTGCCCCTGCTCGGCCTGGGTGCCGACCCTGTGGCCACCATGCAACTCCTGCGCATGCTCGGGCACACACACGGCAGCCCGCTTAACATGGCGATGCTGGGTAAAAGCGTGGGGGTGACCGCCCCGGTGATCAAGCGTTATCTGCACTACTTCGAGGATGCGGGCATGGTGTTCACGCTGCCCATGTACCATAGCAACGTGCGCAAACGCATCGCACGGGCACCCAAGGTCTACCTCACGGACAGCGGCGTGCTGCACACCCTGCTCCAGGTCACCTCGCACGAGGACCTATTCGCCCACCCCCAGCGGGGCCATTCCTGGGAAGGCTTCGTGGCCCAACAAGTGAGGGCATGGCTGCAGGGTCGCGCTGAGTTGTCCGGCTTCCGCACACAGGATGGGGCGGAGATCGACCTTGTGATCACACAAGGCACCAGGGCCGTGGCTGCCATTGAGATCAAGACCACGAACAGCCCCACACTGAGCAAGGGCAATCAACTGGCTTTCGATGCCGTGCGCGCGCCGCTGCAACTTATCGTGACACCCAGCGCGAAGGACCACCCATACGGGGAAGGCATCGACGTGGTCTCTTTGGCCACGCTATGGCAGCTATTGGAGAAAGTGCTGAAGTGAGCTACTACTTCCTTACATACCCCTCGAATGAGAAATGCTCCTTCTCATTCAGCTCCTCCTCTGTCAAGCTCTTGAAGTAATCGTAAGTGATCTTCAGGCCTTCGGCGCGGGCCACCTTGGGTTCCCAGCCGAGGAGTTTCCTCGCCAGGGTGATGTCCGGTTGCCGCTGCAGAGGGTCGTCCTGGGGCAGTGGCTTGTAGATCACTTTCTGGGTGGTGCCCGTCAACTTGATGATCTCCTCGGCGAACTGCGCGATGGTGATCTCGCTGGGGTTGCCCACGTTCACCGGGCCTGCGTAGTCGCTGAGCAGGAGGCGATAGATGCCTTCCACCAGATCATCCACGTAGCAGAAGGAGCGCGTCTGTGAGCCGTTGCCGAAGACGGTGAGGTCCTCGCCCCGTAGGGCCTGGCCAATGAAGGCCGGCAACACACGACCGTCGTTCAAACGCATGCGCGGGCCATAGGTGTTGAAGATGCGCACGATGCGTGTCTCCAGCCCGTGGTAGGTGTGATAGGCCATGGTGATGGCCTCCTGGAAACGTTTGGCTTCGTCATACACGCCCCGCGGGCCCACGGTGTTCACATGGCCCCAGTAGTCCTCGGGCTGCGGATGTACCTGCGGATCGCCGTAGATCTCGCTGGTGCTGGCCACCAGGATCCGTGCGCCCTTGGCCTTGGCCAGCCCGAGCAGGTTGTGCGTGCCCAGCGAACTCACCTTCAGGGTCTGGATCGGGATCTTCAGGTAGTCGATCGGTGAGGCAGGACTGGCGAAATGCAGGATGTACTTCAGTTCACCCGGCACATGCACGAAGGTGCTCACATCGTGGCTGTAGAACTCGAACTGCTCCAGCTTGAACAGGTGCTCGATGTTCTTCAGTCGCCCGGTGATCAGGTTGTCCATGCCGATGACATGGTAACCCTCCTTGATGAAACGGTCGCAGAGGTGCGAACCAAGGAAACCGGCGGCACCGGTGATGAGGACACGTTCGCGTTTCATGATCAGACAATTAGACGATCAGAAGATGAGACAACCTTGCTTCGCCGAAGGCTTCGCGAAGGCGCAATGGAATTGCCTGCTTCGGCCGATCATCTGATCTTCTGATCATCTGATCTTCTGATCCAGGTTCAGGCATTCACGGGTTTCTTGGCACCGACGGTTTGCCGACCAACGCTCACATAGTGGTAGCCCAGTCGCTGCATTTCATCGAGGTCGTACAGGTTGCGGCCATCGAAGATGGTCTTCTCCTTCAACAGCTCGCTCATCCGCTGGAAATCGGGGGTACGGAATAGCGACCACTCGGTGGCGATGATCAACGCATCGGCCCCTTTCAATGCTTCGTACTCATCCTTGGCGAATTTGATGCTGTCGCCCTTCAGCTTCTTCACATTCTCCGCACCCTCGGGATCGAAGGCGCTGACCGTGGCACCGGCGGCCAACAGTGCATCGATGATGTAGAGGGCTGGTGCTTCGCGGATATCGTCCGTATCGGGCTTGAAGGCCAGACCCCACATCGCGAAGTGCTTGCCCTTGAGGTCCCCGAAATGCGCCTCGATCTTCGGCATGATGGAGGTCTTCTGGCGCTCGTTCACTTCCATCACGCTCTTGATGATCTGGAACTCGTACCCGACATCACCGCCGCTCTTGGCCAGGGCCTGCACATCCTTGGGGAAGCAGCTTCCGCCGTATCCGATACCAGGGAAGAGGAAACGCTTGCCGATCCGGCTGTCGCTGCCCATGCCGATACGCACCTTGTCAACATCGGCACCAACGCGCTCGCAGAAATTCGCGATCTCATTCATGAAGGTGATCTTGGTGGCGAGGAAGGCGTTGGCGGCATACTTGGTCAGTTCCGCGCTGCGCTCATCCATGAAGATGATGGGGTTGCCCTGTCGAACGAAAGGCTTGTAGAGGTCCTCCATCACCTTCTCGGCACGGGCACTGCTGGTGCCCACCACCACGCGGTCGGGTTTCAGGAAATCATCCACTGCGAAGCCTTCGCGCAGGAACTCCGGATTGCTCACCACGTCGAAGTGGCTCTCATCCAAGTTCTTCGCCAGCGCGGCATGCACCTTCTCGGCGGTGCCCACCGGCACGGTGCTCTTATCAACGATCACCTTGTAGTCCTTGATGATCTTGCCCAGTTCGTCGGCCACACCCAACACATATCGCAGGTCGGCGCTGCCGTCCTCGCCCGGCGGCGTGGGGAGGGCTAGGAAAATGATCTGCGCCTGATCAACGGCTTCCTTCAGGTCGGTGGTGAAGATCAAGCGGCCCTGGCGGATGTTCCGCTCGAAGAGCATATCCAGGTGAGGCTCGTAGATGGGGACGATACCGTCCTTCATCTTCTGCACCTTCTCTTTGTCGATGTCCACGCAGATCACGTGGTTGCCGGTCTCGGCGAAGCAGGTGCCGGTCACCAGCCCTACGTATCCTGTTCCTACTACTGCAATATTCATGTCGGGGAGCGAGATTTCGCGCCCTTACGGACGCGATCGTATGGGGTTACTTGTTCGTAAAAAAGCGCTTCACCGTTCCGGTGATGTGCGTGAGTTGGGACGAGGCGCAGAACTTCTGCGGGGCGCTCGGGAAGCGATTGCCGACCGAGGCCGA
>JBGTIB010000306.1:0-67641 GCA_041745875.1 Flavobacteriales bacterium
AGATGCTGGCCCGCTTTCCCCACGAGCACAAGGCCTGGTTATGGCAATGGCACACAATACCCAACGGCGACCCTTCCGAAGCCCTGGCACCCGGCCTGCAGCTGACGGGGGTGATGCTGATGCCGCCGGTACACACGCCCCGCGCGTTCCGCGAACTGCGCATCGATGCGGAGAAGACCATCCACTTCCACGCCCTGGTGCCGCTGACCACCGACGAGATGCAGCTGAAACTGGAACACGGCGCGGAGGCGCTGTTGCCCGGCTTCGACAAGCACGGCATCACCGAACTGCTCGCCGCGGACCGCTCCAGCAGCCTGCGGCGCAGTGCAGCGTGGTTCAACTTCTGGCGGAAGGGGTGAGGGCTCTCGCCCATGCGTAAGGTCTCCGGGCGGGCAACGGGCAAGGGAACGTTTACAGCAAAGACCACCACAGCATCATGGAAGAACCCATCACCATCATCCCCGAAGCGAACCACGCCCTGCGCGAGGATCTTTTCCGCTTCGCGCAGCAGCAGGAAGTGCAGTTGGCCGAGCGCATCTTGTGGGCGCTGCGGAACAGTCCGGTGGAGTTGTTCATGCACGTAACACGCCAGGTGGGTGCGGAGGGCGAACCACCGATCACCGCCGAGGACCTTGCACTGATGGAACTGGAAGATGGCCGGCCGATACGCATGATCACGGCCAGTACCAAGATCACCACGGACAACATTTCCGTGGAACTGGAGGAGAGCGGTGTCTACTGCAGGCCATTGCACGCGAAGCAGCTGCTGGACCTGTGCCTGGAACGCGGCATTCTAGGCATCGAATTGGATGGCGGCTTATCGACGGCGGTCCTGATCGGTCCCATTGCCAGGGATAAGCCATTGGGGGTCCATGCGCATCCCGAACCTTCGGCTTGAGGGAAAGGTGGATGATCGTTGTCGGTTGTCCGTCACCGCGAGCGGAGCGAAGCAGGTCGGTTGTCGGTGAGTCGAGGTGGTCCGGTGGTTCGGAGCAAGCCTTAAGTGGCCGGAGGCCAAAAGGCTTTTTGAGGCCAAGGGATCGTCCTATGACGTTTGACGGCTGACCGTTGCTTTGGTCTTGGTGAGCTGATGGTCCGGGCCAAGGGTCTATGGTGGCCGTTGCTTGGTGCCTTGGAATAAGCGGCCTAACAGCCCAGGACCTTTTCGCTCCGCGACCTTGGACCTGTGCCTACAACCATCACTTTTACCTGGACCAAAGGTGGCCGTTTGAACCTCCGCAGGGTCTCTCGACGCAGGAGGGGACCCAGCGGGACTTGCAAGCGCAGGGTCCCTTGCAGGAGACCCTGCGCAGGTCTGAATGCTCCCCATCTGGCCGTAGCGTGGCGCAATACTGAGCGTAGCCTCATGCCTTCACTAAAGCTATGGCAGAGGAACTGTGACTACCCCCAACTCCCGCGAGACAGTGACTCGTGGTCCCCATATCTGATCGTTTAAAACCTCCGCCGGCTCCATTCTTCGGGCCTCTCCGGTATGCGTGTCCCTCAGGTGTCCAAGATCAAGCGATACCCCACCCCGCGGATGTTGGCGATGCGCACGTTGGGGTCGGCCTCCAGCTTCTTGCGCAGTTTGGAGACGAAGACATCGAGGGTGCGGCCCACGTAGTCGCTGCTGTTGCCCCACACTTCCTTCAGCATCTGCTCGCGCGCCACGGTCTCGTTCACGTTACCGTGCAGCAGGTGCAGCAGGTCGGCTTCCTTGGCGCTCAGTTCCGTCCGCTGGTCCTGGAAGCTCAGTTCCAGTTTGGCCCTATCGAACAGGAACGCGCCGATGGGCACGGCTGTGCCCTTGGGGGCTTCCTCCGGTGGTGCCTTCCGGCGGAACAGCACGAAGGCGATGAGCGCAAGGAGAAGGAGCAGGGCGCCCGCCAAGATCCACCCATTGGGTGCTTGGCTGTCCGGGGGCACACTACCCGGAAGTCCTGCCAGCTGTTCCTCGGGTGCCGGGGCATGCAACAGCGTTACCCGCAAGGTGTAGCACGCACTGGGCACCGCACGCGAGATGCAGGGCATCATGGTGAGGTTGTCGGCAGCGCGGTGCTCGTAGCTGTGCACCACTTCGCGCGTTCCACAGCGCTCCACTTCCACCACGTAGTCCGCCGCGAGGCGTGTGGCCGCCATCACACTATCCACCGTGGCGGCCAAGCGCTCTGGGACGAAGCCGAACTCGGTGTCGAAGGAGATGAGGTAGCTGTCCGCCTCGCGTTGCACCGGTAGCACCAAGGAGCTGCTGTCCCCAAGGGCCAACAGCACCGCGTGGCCCACCATGCGCATGCCCACATGCTCGTGCGGCGAAAGTGTTCCGGCCTGTTGCGCACGCAGGGGTGCCAGCAGCGCAACGAGACCGAGAGCCAGCACAAGGTGCCGTGGAAGGGTCGCGGTCATGGCCCGAAGGTACCGGGCTAAGTGCTTGATCCACACTGTTTCACGTTCGGTTTACAGTATTTTACACTACGTAGCACTCCTTGGTGCACGACCGCCCCACCTTTAGCGTACCAACGCAAAAGCACCCATGATAAGCACCTTGGAAGCCCCCGCACTTGCACTTGTTCTTGCCACCGCATTCCTCTCTGTGGAATGCGCTGTGATCGATGCCCCCGCACCCTCAACAGGTCTTCAGGGACCGGTGAGGACCTTCGACCCGCTGAGCCTGCCGAAGGACAGCACGGCACGCGAACCCTTCCTGGACCCCACAGCCTTGTTCTCCGACCAGGTCTATCTGGTGCGTCCGCTGCACCAGGAGGCCGAAGGTAGCGAGCACAACGCCCGCCACGGCAGGCAGGCCCGCTTCGTGGGCGGCGAGCAGGCCATGGTGAGCTACTTAAAGACGCAGGTGCTGCAACACATTGCACCGGGCATTGGCTGGTTGAAACCACCGGTGGTGCATTTCCAAGTGGATGCCATGGGTGCGCCCACCCAGGTGGAATTGGTGATTACCTCGGGCAATGCGGACCTGGATGTGGCGCTGGTGCGGATCTTCAAGGAGATGCCGCGCTGGGAACCGGCCACCGATGCGGGGGGCCAAGCGGTGGCACAAGCCTTCCAATTCGTTGTTGGTCCGGGCGGATGTTGAATAGAACCTGCTAACACGAACACCATGAGAACGACCATGAACAGCACGACACCGGTTTTAGTGGCACTGCTATCCATCGCCATTGGATGCCAGGGGCAGCCGGGTCCCGGGCCAGTGGGTGGTAAACCCATGGCCAGCGCGGCCACCGTTCCATTGCACCTGGACCTGAGCACCTACCTGTATGGAACGTACACGGAGATCGCGTACGACCTGGACTCCCGCTTCCTGCTAACGGTGACCAAGGAACAGCTGCGCGCGGCGCGGACGATCCACGACATTGTTCCGGGCCATCTGAAGCAGGAGCTGGTCTCCTATTCCGCGGTGAGTATCCGGACCCTTGAAAACGAGGACCAGACCGACATGGTCGCGGTGGGCAGCGACCACGTGCTGAGTGCGGCGCAACTTGAGCTCCTGCGGTCCCTGGACTATTCCAGCAATTTCGTGATCCACGCGGAATACACAGAGACGAACCCAGCGAACGGATCGATCGGTCGGTACCTGGCCACGCCACACCTTACGATCGTGCCTGAGCAGGAAGCAGTGAACAGCACCGGCAACATGGCGATGATCGCACACGTGAAGAACGGCACCTCGGCGTTCGCTTACTCGGTGGATGCCGGTACCCTCCGGCCAGGAAAGATCACCTTCACCGTGAACCAGGAAGGCACGGTCTCGGATGTCCGCATATCGGTAAGCTCCGGCTATCCCGCGCTGGACCAACGGGTGATCGAACTGGTGCACACCTTGCCCGGGACCTGGAAACCCGCCACCAACGCAGCGGGCGACGCGGTGGAACAGGAATTCGTGTTCTCTTTCGGCACGGTGGGTTGCTGAGCGGGAGCAAGGCGGCTTTGCTTGATGGCTCAATACTTCCGCCGGGTCTAAACCTCCGCCGGGTCTCCGTCTTCGGGACCCTGCGGCCAAATCCCCGATTCCAGAGTATCTTACTCTAGTGTCCCCCCCAACGCACCAGCCCCAGCCGCCTCCCCCGTTCTCTGGGGGATTTGGCCGGGGCTGATCTGCCTGGTGTGTGGGCGTGCTTCGCTTAGGCGGCGGCCATGGCGCGGCAGGGCTCGCTCTTGCTGTAGTTTGTTGTCGGTTGTCAGGGGGCGTTGGAGGTGCCTTAGATCCATGTTGCGGATGAGCACCCAATTGCATCCTCGCTGCACCGATGGCGCTCACAGCGAACCATTAGAACTTGCCCGGCTGCAGGCTGTCGGCATTGAAGCGGCTCCCAAACCGACGCAGGGGGCCCTTTCAGGAGACCCTGGGAGTTTAACTTCGTCCAGGAACAGGATCACGACAGGCGGCCTGCGGCAAGCGCAGGCCCGTGATACACACTGAACCCACCTCGCGATGGTAAAGAACATACTCCGCAGCCTTACGCCACCCCTGATCTGGAAGGCGGTGGCAAAGCTTCGGCGCGCTAAGCTTGGTGGCCGTGTTGCCAAGTGGGAACATGGGGTGGAGCAGCCACCGGAGTACTACGACTGGTCGTTCGAGCGGGGTGGGCATTGGCGTTCGCATTACACGGAGTCCCACTACTATCCGCTTTGGACGGTCGTGGCGGATAGGGTGCTGCGCGCTGGGGCCGAGCGCATACTGGACATCGGGTGTGGTCCCGGCCAAGTGGCAAGCCTCCTTTTCGATAAGGGTATCCCCCGGTACTTGGGCTTGGACTTCAGTCCGGCCCGCGTGCAGCAGGCGCGTACGGTTTGTCCGGGATACCGATTCGAGGTTGCTGACGTTTTCGAGACCGATCTGCTGGACGAATGGGATCACGATTGCGTCCTGGTCATGGAGTTTCTGGAACACGTGGAGCGCGACCTTGACTTTCTAAGGCGGATCAAGCCTGGCACGAGAGTGATAGCAACGGTCCCTAATTTCTCAAGTACCGGCCATGTCAGGTACTTCGATAGCGTGGAAAGTGTGAAGGAAAGGTATGCAGCGTGCTTTGCGTCGCTGGATGTGAAAGTCCACTTGGGCAACGCAAAAGGCACAAAATATTACCTGATGGAGGGCCTTGTGGGTACGCACTAGAGATCCCCACTCCCGCGGATCTACGATCCGTGGTCACTCCCACCCAGCCCCCTAATTTCACCACCCGCCCCAAGCTTAGCGCGACCCCATGCCCCGCTTCCGATCCCCATCCCCAACACCTACCTGAACCATCACGATAGCACCCACCTGGCCCGTATCGCATCCCTGGTGGTTCGGTAAGGCACGGACCTTCGCCCCCACCCGACCAGGCAAGGGCGCCAGCGGGTGGGCTACTGACCAGGACCTTCGGCAAACAAGCCGGTGGCACGTAGTTGAAATACATGGAACAGCTGGAACACATCCTGGGCAATGACCCGGGCGCCAGAACGAAGCACTATCCGAAAGGTGCCGTCATCCAGCATCCCGGCAGTTCCAATGCACAGAGGTACTATGTGCGAAAAGGCATCCTGAGAAGCTACATCATAGACAGCAAGGGGAAGGAGCACATTTTCAGCTTCGCCTGTGAAGGTTGGATCATTGCCGATGTGGAAGCGCTGGAGTTCGGCAAACCCGCGGAATTGTACATCGACTGTATCGAGGACGCGGAGGTGATCCTGTTCGACAAGGAGATCGGCGCATTCCAAAAGCTCACCAAGGAAGAGGTGGTGGACTATACCCACCTGCTCTACCGCCGAATGGGCATTCTGCAGCGGCGGGTATTGATGCTGCTGAGCGCCCCGGCAGCGGATCGGTACGACTACTTCCTGAAGACCTACCCCGAACTGCCCGACCGCATCCCCCAGCGCATGATCGCGGCATTCCTGGGTATCACGCCACAAGCCCTCAGCACCATCCGGTCTAAGCGCTTCGCCACGCCACGGAAGTGATCTGTTCATCTGCCATTGGTGTCCGGGGAAATGTGGTACAACACCGGCTGCGACCCCTCCGGGGTCGAAACTCTGTCATCACATCCCATTCAACATGCTGTGACCCCTCCGGGGTCAGTCCGGTATCAACGTGGGTTATGACCCCGAAGGGGTTACAGCATATAGCTCCGTCATCCATCCCATTCAACAAGCTGTGACCCCTCCGGGGTCAGTCCAGTATCAACGTGGGTTATGACCCCGAAGGGGTCACAGCATATAGCCCGAAGGGCGTTGACGGCGATCGTGCATTTTCGACCCCGGCGGGGTCGCAGCCGGTATTCACGTCGGCATATCAGAAGCAAGCCCCCTGGTAGATGATCCCTTCAATTTGCGCTGACGGACGGGCCGTTCCGGCTATCTCCAAATTTTCCCCGGACACCAATGGTTCATCTACATGAATGCATGGCAAAACGCATGTGCTGAACTTCCACCCAAACCTGCGCAGGGTCTCCCGACGCAGGAGGGGACCCTGCGGTACGATCGGCTTACCGCAGGGTCCTCTGCGAGAGACCCTGCGGAGGTTTGGAGGTTTGGACGCCACAAGCCCTCAGCACCATCCGGTCCAAACGCCTCGCCACGGAAGTGAAGCGTTCATCTACATGAATGCATGGCAACAGGCAAGTGCTGAGCTTTGACCTCTTGATCCCAGCACCCATGAAGAAGGACTATACCAACGGCGAGATCACCATTACATGGCAACCCGAGCTTTGCCAGCACGCAGGGGTTTGTGTAAGGACCCTTCCACAGGTGTACAAGCCCGGGTCCTCCCCCTGGATAAGCATGGAAAATGCTTCCACGGAAGAGTTGAAGGAGCAGGTCAATAGGTGCCCGTCGGGGGCTTTGCGTTTTACAGAGACCCTACAGGACCAATGAGCACGCCGAGAATAGCCGACAGGAAGCCCATGAAGGTGGCCTTGGAAAAAGGCGAAGAGCGCTTCTGGTGCGCCTGCGGAACAAGCAAGACCCAGCCATTCTGCGATGGCTCCCATAGGACCACGGACATCACCCCCAAGGCTTTTGTGGCCGAGGAGTCCGGCGATGCCTACCTGTGCATGTGCAAGCACAGCAAAAATGCCCCGTACTGCGATGGCACGCATGCCAAGCTGGGGCAGGCCCAGGAAAGCGGCGAAGCACCAGCGCCATCAGGCAACGGCAGCACCAAGGAGGAGCCCACGCTGGCGTACATCAAGGCATTGGCCAGGGATGGCCTGTCGAAGACGGGGCATCACGGGGAAATGGGTGCCATGGGCGTGCCCGGTCCGGAGCTTCCCCAGTGGAAGGACATACAGATCCTGACCGCTCAGTTGGCCAGCAAACCCCTGATGGAGGATGTGCCCGTGGGTACGGGCTTGATCATCGGCCCCAATGCCAGAAAGCCCTTGGAACTGAAGATCCCCTTGTTCGTGTCCGATATGAGTTTCGGGGCGCTGTCCGAGGAGGCCAAGATCGCCTTGGCCAAGGGAGCTGAAATGGCAGGCACCGGAATTTGTTCGGGTGAAGGGGGCATGCTGGACGAAGAGCAACAGGCCAATACCAAGTACTTCTACGAATACGCTTCAGCCAAATTCGGATTCGATTGGGACAAGTTGAAGCGGGTGCAAGCCTTTCATTTCAAAGGAGGACAAGGTGCCAAGACGGGCACTGGTGGCCACCTCTCCGGAAGCAAGGTGACCGGCAAGATCGCCCAGGTGCGCAACCTGCCCGAAGGCACCCCCGCCGTTTCGCCACCCACCTTCGACGACCTGCATACAGCGAACGACTTCAAGGCCTTTGCCGACAAGGTCAGGGAGATCACCGGGGGCATACCCATCGGGTTCAAGCTATCCGCCAATCACATTGAACAGGACATCCTGTTCGCCTTGGATGCCAGTGCGGATTACATCATCCTGGATGGCCGGGGTGGTGGTACAGGTGCGGCGCCGCTCATTTTCCGGAACAACATCTCCGTGCCTACCATCCCTGCATTGGCCAGGGCAAGACAGTATTTGGATAAGGTGGGAAGAAAGGATGTGACCCTCATCATCACGGGTGGCATCCGTGTGCCGGACGATTTCATCAAAGCCATGGCACTGGGTGCGGATGGCATTGCCCTTTCGAACTCGGCATTGCAGTCCATTGGTTGTGTGGCCGCCAGAATGTGCAACACGAACAACTGCCCGGCCGGCATTGCGACCCAGAAGCCTGCCTTGCGGAAGTTGTTGAACGTCGATCGTTCTGCGCAGCAGCTGTTCAATTTCTTTTCGGCCTCCACCACGTTGATGAGCGTGATGGCACGTGCCTGCGGGCACGAACACCTGGACCAGTTCAATACCCACGACCTGACCACTTGGAAGAAGGACATGGCGGAACTTACCGGGATCAGGTTCGCGGGGGTGCATTGAACGTACCGGCCGGTTCTTGAACCTGCGCAGGTTGCGATGGCCTTACAACCCCACGAAGCGCTCCACACGCAGTGCCAGGGCTTGCGCCCCAAACCTCCGCAGGGTCTCCCGACGCAGGAGGGGACCCTGCGGTACGATCGCGCATACCGCAGGGTCCTCTGCGAGAGACCCTGCGGAGGTTTGGGGAAGTGCACTGGTCCAGTTGCCGGTGCCGCAACTCACATCCAGCACATGCGCGTCCTTGGATAACGCCGGCAATGCTTCCAGCCAATCGCAGAGGTATGGATCGACGCTGCGGGTCGTGTTGTAGTGGTTCCGATGCGGTGGTAAGTTGTCGTTGGCAGAAGGGTCAAGGCGCGGGATGATCCGGGATATTCAACCCAAGAATCACATCCTTTTCAGCGACTTGCAGCTCTTCCTCGAACCGGATGCGAAGGATGCCACTCCCGGCGCGTTCCTCAAGACCTTCCCGCTTGAGCAATGGGTCATCATCGAACACAAGATCATCGATGTAATATTCATTGATGTCCGGTTCCTTCACCACCACATGGATGTGCGCCGGCAGACCGCCTTCGGGATAGGGTGCGGGCCGTAGGGTGTGGATCATGTAGCGGCCCTGGGCATCGCTCTTCACCCAACCCCGCAAGCTGCCATGTTCCCTCGGATCCTGTGCATGCCGTTGAGCGTAGATCCCCTGTGCGTCGGTATGCCAATAGTACAGGATCACATCAGGCACAGGTGTATTTCCATCCATTCTCAGAACCCGTCCGGCGACCTTTAGTTTCTGCGCATCCTCATACCAACCTTCCGTAGTGTCGCTGGAGTGGATGGAAGAAGGCATTCCCTCGTACATCAGTTCGCATCCGTCGCAACCACCGCCGACCTTGACCTGCGAGCGTTGTACACGCTCATTACCGTCTCCGGATCCTTCGTTCGTTGCACAGCTCAGAAGACCTGTGGCGATGCAGACGGAGCTGAGCAAAAGGTGAGTTGCCATGGATGGTATCCGTGAAAGTTAATGATCTTATTTCAGCTTAGTGCGCCACCGGACCTTCCCCGAACCATAGAATGTTATTCCGGCATGTATTGCTCCACAAAGAATTTCCTTCGCAGATACTGTTCTCTCCATTCCGGCGCCAGGCGATCCAGCAACAGGCCTTCCGCAAGACCCACTTCATAGAAGCACGCCCGCTGCGTGACCGCCAGATCGCAACTTTCGATCCCGGCCGCCGAAGCGATCAGCTCATCACGGACATCGGTATAGGTGGTCCCATCGTCCGGCAGGTCCTGCGGCAACGAACGGTCACTTACCAGGTCCGCGAAGCGGTACTCGGTGTAACGCGCCAAGCCCTCCTGCCACAGTTGAAAGGAGAAATAGCGATAGTCCTTCTCGTCCAACGCTGACTTGAAGCGTTCACGCGCCTCTTTGTACCCGGACAATAACGCAGTACCCCGATCCTTGACGGCCGCTGCAAGTGCGGCCATGTAGTTCGCGTAGTGCGACAACACCCGCTCATCCTGGTAAGGGAACGGGTAGTTCAGCATCCACATCCCGGTCCGGTCCCCACCGGACAGGTCGAGCGAATCCACCATCCGGTAATGATCCGGTGCAGCGCTCTGATATTGGTGGAAATGCTCGTGCAGTACGGTGAGTATCCATTCCGCGGAACGTTTGCCGGTGTTCTCCGGTGTACCCACCACGATGGTGCTCTGGCCTTCGACGGCCGGGAAAGTGGCGAGCAACTGCGGCGGGAAAACCCGGGCACGGTGGAACACTTCGGCACCCAGCATCGGATCGACCCCAAGTGAAATGAAGTCTACCGATGGCGACGGATGATGGATGAGGTACTCGATGCTGTCCATGACCAGCAGCAGTGTAAAGGGCACCTCATTGAACCCGGCCCAGAGATCGTCGCCATATGCTTCAGCGATGTCCATGGCCTCCTTGATGCGCAGCTTATCCTCCAAGCGCATCCGCGGCTGGTCCTGTGCCAGGCTGAATGATCCCAGGAAGCCGAACAACATGATCGAGATCAAGTGGCGCATGTATCGAAAGTAGAAGGCACGAACGCCACAAGCATAGGGTTCTTACCGACGGTTGTGAAAGTGATGGAAGGTGGTCTGTCAACCGTGTCCGTATGATCATAGAGGCATGGAATACCAAGGGGCCACGAAGCTTGTGGATGCGGTGAGCAAGCGCTAGCGTTGCCCTCCTGTAGTTCCTTCCAACGCCCTCTCGAGTGCCTTTTGGAATTCGTCGGGTTTGTCCATCCAAATGCTGTGGCCTGCGTCGTCCACTATTTCCAGTTGGGCATCCGGAAGCCTGGGCACCACATGCGGCCATAGTGCCGGACCCAGATCCACGTAGTCGCAGGTCCCCATGATCACATGCACCGGACCTTTGAACGCTTGTAAGGCGGGCCAGAATTCCTTCACCCGTTCTTCATACTGCGGATCGCTGAGCAGCGCATTCGCAGCCTTTTGGGAATAAAAGGCCATTCCACCCTGCATGCTGCGCCAGTTCTTATTGTTGCACGTATTGACGGTGGTGAACGAGATACGCCAGGCCTGGGTCCAGGCACGGTCCTTCAACACTCCGAGCAGGTTCAATTCCTGTGGTGGAACATGCATCAATGTGTCGGGGACAAGTCCTTCAGCGCGCATGGTGGCCACCGTACGTTGGTTAATGTCCTCGATGAACGCATTGGTGCGTTCCACCATCTCTACGGAATCCGCCTGGGGCCACACTTCCCTTACGAACGCCATGTTCGGGCCCATGGAGAAAGGCGCAGGGTGTACCGCACCGATGAGCACAAGGCCTCTTACCCGCGCAGGGTGTCTGGCCAGGTATGCGTAGCTGAGTGCGGTGCCCATGGAG
Organism: Flavobacteriales bacterium; assembly: GCA_041745875.1. GTDB lineage: Bacteria > Bacteroidota > Bacteroidia > Flavobacteriales_F > PHOS-HE28 > PHOS-HE28. The sequence continues at coordinate 11,257 of JBGTIB010000306.1, forward strand.
TGTGCTACGAGCGTCAGCTGATCCAGCCGCAATGAGCGGCGCAACTCCTCCAGGTCCTGTACCATGCGGTCCAGCGTAATGGTGCTGTCCGGTACTGGTGACCTCAGGGAGCCACGCTGGTCGTAGAACACACATCGATAGTTAGTACCCTGCCGTCCCACTGGATCGAGCAGATAGGAATGTTCAGCGCCCCAACCACCGTGCAACACGATCACCGTATCACCAGTGGCCGAGGCCTTTCCTGTCTCGTGGACATACAATAGATGACCATCGCTGGTATGCAAATACCATTGCTCACTTTGGGCTTGTGCGGTGCTGATCGGACCCGCGCACAGGATAACGAGCAGATGAAGTTTGAACGTCTTGAACATGTGGACAAATTAGTAAAGCCATGCTGGATCTCGTCCAAGACGGCTGGGCGAGCAATGCCGGGCCTTTCAGCACGCCTTTGGACCTTCGCGGGGTCTGCTGCAAGGGATCCCTGCAAGACGTGGGTAGCTTCAGACGAGCCTGCGGAGGTCTGGGACATCGTGCGGATCGGAAACCGGCCTCGCTCATGCGCCCAATGGAGGGCGACAGATCGGCCCATGCCTTCACACACCGTGTCCCAAACCTCCGCAGGGTCTCCCGACGCAGGAGGGTACCCTGCGGTACGAACGCGCAAACCGCAGGGTCCTCTGCGAGAGACCCTGCAGAGGTTTGGGAAGTTCCTGGGAGGTCATTGAAGCAAGGAGCGTTAGGTACAAAGATGGTGTCTGAGGCCGCACCCGCAGCGGCGTCTTGTGCGGTACTTCGTTGCTGCGGTCAGTATGCAAGCGCAGACTCGCCGACCGGCAGGTGGCGCCGTTCAACGCCGACGCAACCGAACAGCCCTGTGGTCGTCTTCCCTGCGGAACCGATCCCGCCGACCCGCACACCATGAGGACAACCCTGCTCACCGTTGCACTGCTGCTCATCCTGGACACCACCGCACAACAACCCTTCGCCCGTTATTTCGGCGATACGGCGAGCCTGTCGTTCCGGCGCATCGTGGCGGCCGGCGATGGCAACTACGTCGTGGCCGGCGTCACGTACAGTTGGGTGCCGGGCAGCTACGACGCCTTCCTGGCCAAGGTCGATCCCGCCGGCGAGTTGATCTGGCAGAAGCAGTACCAGGGCATGCACGACCAGCAATTCCGCGCTATCGCGGCCACCAGCGACCAGGGCCTCATCACCATCGGTTCCACCAACAGCAATGGCGACGTGCAGCACGACGTGCTCATCCTGAAAATGAACAACGACGGTGAAACCCAGTGGGGGCGCACCATCGGCAACCTGGGGATGAACGAGAACGGGGTATCGGTACAGGAGATCGCGGGCGGTGGGTTCCGGATCGCGGCCTCCGGTGGCTGGACGGGTGCGCTGCTGGCACAACTCAATGCCACGGGCGATGCCGTATGGGCACATCGCTATGCGGTGCCCTTTTCTTCGCCCACCGTGCCGGTCGATGTGCGCAACACCGCCGATGGCGGGGCCATCCTGCTGTGCCGGCGTTTCACAGCGCTGTCCACCCACGACCTGGTGGTCTTCAAGACCGATGCGGTCGGATCCGTTCAGTGGGTCCGCGCGATCGGTGGCACAGGGAACGAAACGCCGCAGCACATCGAACAAAGCCCCGATGGCGGATACTTCATTTCCGCGAACAGCAACAGCTTTTTCCCCCATACGCAGCTTCTCATCAAGCTCTCTTCCGCAGGTACCCTGGAGTGGTGCCGTGGTTTCACCGAGGGAGGGGCCGGGGGTGCCTTCGTCGTGATGCCCGATGGGGGTGTCTGCCTCGCCAGCAATTCCAGCTCTTGGTTCGTGCTGATCCGCGTGGATGCGCAGGGCGAACTGCTCTGGGCCACACGCCAGCGCAATGGTCCACCAAGCAATTACCTGCAGGCCAACTCCATCTGCCGCACCGACGATGGCTTCCTGATCTCGGGCGACACCCGGCCGATGGTCGGCGCCGACCTGCAGGGGCTGATCCTGAAGACCGACCTGTTGGGCAACTCCTGCTTCAGTTCAGACCAGGTCGTGGACCCTCTGCTCCTGACACCCGAACAGAACACCGACTTCACCGATGGCGTGGAGCAGATCCTCACCGTACCGTACATGCTAAGCGAGGCCCCCACGAACATGCTACGGATCGACCCCTGTGCACCAAGCTGGGTCGATGCGCTGCCTGGCCTTGTTGCTTCCGTCCATCCGAACCCCTTCACCGGCAGACTGGTGATCACCACCTCGTCCCCTGGAGCCATGGACATCGCGCTGTACGATGCGCTCGGCCGCGCGGTCCATGTGCAGCAGGGGCAAAGCGCTGCCGATGGCGAAGTGATCATCGAGGGCCAGGTACTGCAGCAGCTGGCCAGGGGCATCTACCTGTTGCGCATCGAACAGGGAGGCGGGCAGGTGTTTCGGAAGTTGCTGAAGGAATAGGGTGGGCTGTAGTTGGGTGCGATCAGCACCGGGAGCGATGCACCACCTGGGACGCTGTTCCATGCCGTACGGGATCCGCAGGGTCTTCTGCGAGAGATCCTCCGGAGGTTGGAGGCTCGCACTGACATGTCGCGGATGACGCAGATGATGCAAGCTCACGGGACCTTGTGTTCGTGCTACAGCACCCGTCCCTAACTTTACACTGCAAGCGGATACCATGGACATCGCGCACATGAAGTCGCATCTGGTCGGACCCTATACGCTACAATGATGCAACATCGGGGATCGGCGGCTTGTCCAAGTTTCTGGCGGATCGGTGTGCTGGCCACCTTGCTCATCGCTTGTCCTGCGATCGCCCAGAACAGTTTTATACGCACGTACGGTTCCGATACGGTGAGCGATCAAGGATACTGCGTGATCCAAACCGCGGATGGTGGTTATTATCTCGCTGGTCTCGATGTCGTTGAAGATAGTGTGCTGACTTACACGGGCCATGGTGTGATCCTGCGCGTGAATGCCGACGGTGATGAACTTTGGCGCAGGGCATATGGCGAGCCCGGCATGGCCAGCATGGGTTTCGAGCATATGATCCAAACTTCCGATGGCCACCTGTTGGTGACCGGTTTCCTCGATCATGGATGGACCGGAAATGCATCCGGTAAGGATACGTACATCGCGAAACTTGATACGGCAGGCAACTTGATCTGGACCCATGTTGGCGGACAGGCACTTGCCCAGTGGGCATTCCGGTCAAGGGAAACACCGGATGGTGGTTCCATTTCGGCCGGCAGCGATCAGTTCATGAGTTCCGGTCAACATTATGCCAGCCACCTCGTGCGCCTGAACGATCTCGGTGACACGCTATGGACGCGTAGCTATCACAACCCGAACCCCAATTGGTACCAGAACGCCTATTGCGTGGAGATCATGCCGGATTCCGGTTACGTATTGGCCGGCAAGCAGCGCTACTGGAGCCTGGCCTATGTGCATGTGATCCGTACCAACTCCTTGGGCGACACGCTCTGGACAAAGCGCTTGGAGGACCTTGGTTCAGGCGAAGCACGCGATGTGGTGGTGTCGAACACCGGCAATATCCTGATCACCGGTTATGGCACAGCCAGCGGATACTCCAACCCTTTCCTTACCGAACTCGACCCTGATGGCAATGTGCTCTGGAGCCGGATCTACGATCATGCGGTCTCAGGCTGGTCCTATTCGCTATGCAAGACCCAGGAGGGTTATGCCCTGTTCGGCTTGACCTACGAGTACAAGCTCCACTTGATCCATGTGGACCTGGCGGGCGATACCCTTTGGTCCAAACAATTTGAGATCGGATCGATCAATTACGGACATAGCGTGATCCAAACCACCGATGGAGGCTTCGCTATGACCGGCATAACTGGTACCACAGGCGTGGCAGGCAGCCCTGACATGTTCCTCATCAAGACCGATGCTTCCGGCAACGTACTTACTTCAACACACGATGTTGCTTCGGATCCATCCGTTCCGGTCGTGCTGTTCCCCAATCCCACCCACAACGAAGCCACCGTACAATTCACAACACCCGACGCGCGCAGGTTTTCGCTACAGCTACGCGATGTCCATGGGCGGGTGATCAAGAACATCCTTGTGAACGAGCATCGTGGTCCTGGACAATACCGGGAGACTTTCGATCTGACGGGACTGGCACCAGGGAGCTATTATGTTGTGCTCAGTGATGCAGGTCGTGCGGTGACGGTAAAAGTGTTGAAGCTCTGAGTGGCATGACGCGCGGGTCGCGTGCCCACTTTTGACCGTCGTGCGAGAACCTTCGACCTTGAGCCTCGTTGCCGACTGATACTATGGTCCCGGTGAAGAGATGATCGGAGCTCGCTACCGTACTTTGCCATAAAGCACCGCGCCATGGACAACTTCGATCCGAAGCAGCACTGGGAGAACATCTATGCGAGGAAGGCGGCCACCGATGTGAGCTGGTATCAGGCCATGCCCCAGGTCTCGCTCGACCTTTTTGCGGAGTACCGGGTTCCGCTCGATGCACGAGTGATCGATGTGGGCGGCGGCGACAGCCTGCTGGTGGATCATTTGCTGGAGCGCGGCCACACGGCCGTATCGGTGCTGGATATCAGCGGGGCCGCACTGGCGAAAGCCAGGGAACGGCTGGGCCCCAAGGCGGCACAGGTGGAATGGATCGAGGCGGATGCGACCGTGTTCGAGGTGGCGGAAGGATTCGATGTGTGGCACGACCGTGCCGTGTTCCACTTCCTCACCGACGATGCTGCCGTGGAGCGCTACCTGGAACGCCTCGCGAAATACCTGAAGCCGGGTGGACTGCTGATCCTGGCCACCTTCAGCGAGGATGGTCCGCAGAAATGCAGTGGCATTGATGTGCATCGCTACAGCGAGGCGGAAATGACCGCGCGCCTACAGCGCCTGTGCGACCGCATCCGCTGTTTCAAGGTGGACCATGTGACGCCATCCGATACGGTGCAGAACTTTCTCTTTTGTGCATTCCGTAGGGCGGCTTTTTGAGCGGAGGGAGGGAAGGGCCTACGACGACACTGCGCGCGTGGTGCGGCAGACGACCGACGGATGCATGGTTTCGATGAGCCCCCAAACCTGCTCAGGTTTGACTGACCCAGGAGAGGTCCGATGCCTACCGGACCTGCTGAGGTTTTGAGGGTCAGCCGCCCGACCGACCGTGAAATTGCAATGCTTCGGCTTGTTGCGGTCCGGTAGTTTCGCCGCATGGATCTGCACGCACGTCTCCAGGCACTCGGCCACATCCTGCCTGCAGCAAGCACACCGGGTGGCAACTACGTGTCGGTGAACTTACGCGGACACACCGCCTTCGTGGCCATTCAGTTCCCCATCCGCGATGGCGCATTCCTGTACCAAGGCCTTCTGGGCGATACGCTCACCACCGCCGATGGCCGCGCCGCCATGGAACTCTGCGCCCTCAACGTACTGGCACAGATCGATGCGAAGGTCGGCTTCGACCGTGTGGAAGGGCTTGATCACATCGACGCCATGTACCGCGCTGCACCGGGCTGGGACGATGCCCCCATGGTGGTGGACGGCGCATCGGACCTTTTCGTGGAAGTGCTCGGGGACAAGGGCCTCCACAGTCGCGCCATCTTCGGTGCGGCGGATCTGCCGCGGGGTTTCTGTGTGGGGCTGACGTGCCGCTTCACACTGAAAGGGTGATCGAACGATCGTCCTCAACCTCGCCCTGCTTTCCCGACGCCCACGCGGCATACGGCGTATGTGCCGCGGCCATCTCCCGGTACAACCACGCCATGCGGTCCAGGAACCAGAGCTTGCCGGCATAGACCAGTGCGGCACCGAGGAGTGTTGCCCACAGGTGGTATTGCACCACACCGTAGATCACGAACAACGAACCGATCGCGGCCACCCCGCTGAGCACAAGCGGAGCCGTGCGATGGTGTTCCGGCACGGGCACCTCCTTGCGCGCCATCCACACACGTTCGCCCAGCACGGCGTGCGAAGCCCAGTTTCGCATGTGCTTCGGCTGTGGGAAGAGCAGGGGGTTCGCCCAGTTCCATACAAGCACCAAGGCGACAGGCACGAGGCACCACCAGCCCAGCCAGAGACGGCTCCACACGGCAAGGATCAACAGTGGCATCACCGTGTTGCGGGTCCATACGCTCCACGGGTTGGCATGGCGCAGCCAGGTACGCTCGTCGAGCGCAAAGATCTTGGCCATGCGCTGTTCGATGTTCATGCCTCAGCCCCGATCGGTTTCACTGACCCGTGTCCATCAGCACCGTGCAGCACTGGTTGCGGTTTCTTCAGGTCCACCACGGGCACGAAGCGGTACAGCACCTTTACCAGCAACAGGAACATCACCGGCACGATCACCAGGGTGAGGAAGGTGGCGAAGATGAGCCCGAAGATGACCGTCCAGCTCATGGGTCCCCAGAACACCACGTTGTCGCCGCCGATGAAGACCTGCGGATCGAGGTGGGTGAAGAGCGTGAAGAAGTTGATGTTGAGCCCGATCGCCAGGGGCATCAGGCCCAGTACGGTGGTGATGGCCGTGAGCAGCACAGGGCGCAGGCGACGCGTACCGGCCTCTTCGATCGCACGCAGTACCTCGTGCATCGGCAGGCGTTGCTCGTCGCGAAGTCCCAGTTCGGCCTTCCGGCGGTTCTGCATCAACATCATGAAGTCGATGAGCACGATGCTGTTGTTCACCACGATGCCCGCCAGGGAGATGATGCCCACCATGGTCATCATGATCACGAACTCCATGCGGAAGATCACGAGTCCCATGAATACGCCGATCAAACTGAAGACCACCGAGCTGACGATGATCGCGGGGATGGCCGCGCTGTTGAACTGCGCCACGATGATCATGAACACCAGGAACACAGCGATCATCAATGCGGTGCTGAGGAAAGCCATCTGCTTTTCCTGCTCCTTCATTTCACCGGTGAACTCATAGGTGTACGCGGGATCCTTCTGGTAATCCTGCATGGCGTGCTGCACCTTGCCCACCACTTCGGCAGGGTTGAAGTCGCCGAGCACGTTGCTCTGCACCTGCACCATGCGGTCCAGGTTCTTGCGCTTCACCGCGCTGTAAGTACTGGTGTATCGCGTGGTGGCCAATGCGCTGATGGGCACCTGGCGGATCTTGCCATCGGCCTGGTCGCGGAAGGTGATGCGCATGCTGGTGAGCACTTCCGGGTCGTAGCGGTACTGGTCCATCAGCCGCAGGTTCACAGGGTAGTCGTCCTCGCCTTCCTTGTAGGTGCTCACCTCGCGGCCGTAGAGCGCGGTGCGGATGGCATCGCCGATGGCATAGGTGCTCACGTTGTAGCGGCGCGCCTTGCTGCGGTCGATCTCCACGGGCATCTCGGGCTTGCCCAGTTCGATGTCGAGCTTCAACTCCTCCACACCGGCGATGTGCTGACCGATCAAGAACTGGCGCAGACGTTCGCCCTCGGCGATCAAGCCGTTCACATCCTCACCCTTGATCTCGATGTTGATCGGCTTGCCCACCGGCGGACCGGCGGCATCCTTATCCACTACCATGGTCACGCCGGGCACGCCGCGCACGGCTTCGCGGATGGCCTCCATCACTTCCAATGTGTTGATGCCACGTCGCTCCGAGGACTTCACGAAGCTGACCTGCACGCGGGCCTTGTGCGGTGTGGCATCGAAGCTGGGCCCTGCCATGGGGTCGCTGGTGCCTTCGCCCACCTGCGCGATCAGCGAGCTGACCATGAAGTTGTGCAGGCCTTTCTGCACGGTGCCATCGGGCAGCGTATCGCTGATCTCCTCGTTGTATCGGGGGTCGCTCAGCACCTTGAAGATCCGCTCCTCCACCACGCGCGTGGTGAGGTCCGTTTCGCCGATGTCGGTGCCGATCGGTTTTTCGATGAACACGTTCACGTAGAGCGGTTCGTTCACCGGGAAGAAGAGCGTCTTGGGCGGGAACACTCCAACGAGCATGAAGGAGAAGAACAGCAGGCCGATGGTGCCCAGGAACATCCAGCGGGGCCGCGTGCCTTGCAGGGCCCACGCCAGGAAGCTGCGGTACTTGTCCTCCAGCCGCGGCATGGTCACCGTCTGGAAACGCACCGAGGCCGGGTAAAGGAAATAGTGGTTGAGGAAACCGAAGAGCCCGAAGGCCAGCATCAGGTTGCCCAAAGTGAAGAGGGATCGTATCTCACCGAAGTATCCCAGCAGGCTGAAGACAAGACCGAGACCGGTCATCCAAGGGCCCACGGTGAAGGTGAGGAAACGTGTGGGCCCGTCCTGCGCCACCCGCATGTAGCGCGAGGCGAGCATGGGGTTGACGATAAGTCCCACGAACAGCGATGAGCCGAGCACCACCATCAGTGTGATGGGCAGGTACTTCATGAACTCGCCCATGATGCCGGGCCAGAAGATCAGCGGAATGAACACCGCGACGGTGGTGGCCGTGCTGGCGATGATGGGCATGGCCACTTCGCCGATGCCGTTCTTGGCGGCACGCAGGGGCGATTGCCCTTCGCTCATCAGGCGGTGGGTGTTCTCGATCACCACGATGCCATTGTCCACCAACATGCCCAATGCGAGCACGAGGCTGAAGAGCACCATCATATTGAGGGTGTAGCCCATGGAGCTGAGTACGATGAAGCTCAGCAGCATGCTCATGGGGATCGCAATGCCGACGAACAGGGCGTTGCGCAGACCCAGGAAGAACATGAGCACGCCCACCACCAGCAGGATCCCGAAGATGATGCTGTTCTCCAGTTCGTCCACCTGGGTGCGGGTCTGATCGCTCATGTCCCCCGTAAGTGTCACGTGCAGGTCCGCGGGGAACACGCTGCGCTCAAAGCGGCCGATGAGCGCCTTGATGCTGTCGGCGGCCACCAGCAGGTTGCGTCCACTGCGCTTCATCACATCGATCATCACCACCGGTTGTCCATATTCCCGGGCGAAACTGGTGGGCTCCACATAGGTGAAGGCCACCTCGGCGATCTCGCCCAGGCGCACAATGTCCAGGTTCTCCTGTTTCACGATGATGGAACGCACCTGGTCCATGTCGGTGAACTCGCCGTTCACGCTCACGGTGCGGCGCAGTCCGTCCACCAGCACCTCACCCCCGCTGATGCTCACGTTCTCGCTCTGCACCGCCGAGGCCACATCGCCAAAGGAGATCTCACGTGCCTCCATCTTACGCAGGTCGAGGCTGATGCGCACCTCCTTTTTGGGCACGCCACGCAGTTCCACCTTGCTCACCTCCGGCAGGTCCTCGATCTTGTCCTCCAGCATTTCGGCCCACTTGTTCAATTGGTCGATGCTGTAGTCGCCACTAAGGTTGATGTTGAGGATGGGCATGATCTCCGAGAAGTTCATCTCGAAGACATTGGGTTCGGCTGGCAGATCGGTCGGGAAATCGGGGTCGGCCTTGGCCTTGTCCACGGCATCCTTCACCTTGCGCAAGGCCTCGGAAGGCGTCACGTTGAAATCGAACTTCACGTGGATGGTGCTGAAGCCCTGCACACTGGTGCTGAGGACCTCATCGATGCCGGTGATGGTCTTGATCTCCTTCTCCAGAGGTCGGGTGATGAGCTTCTCCATGTCGTCCGGTGCGTTGCCGGGGTAGATGGTGCTCACGTAGATCTCCGGTGTCACCACCTCGGGGAATGCCTCGCGCGGCATGGTGTTGTAGGCGCTGAAACCGATGATGGCGATGAGGATGGACAGCACCATCACGGTGGCGCGGTTGTCAACGGCCCACGAGCTGATCGCGAAGCGTTTGTCCTGTATGCTGTTGCCGTTGTCTTGTGACATGGTGTGCGTTCGTTGTAGCGTCAGCGCTTGTCTTCCGGTCCTTCAGTGGTCGTAGGTCGACCCGGTGGGTCGACGGTACAGGTGGTGTTGGTAATATGCTTCTGGCCAGTTGTCGTTGCGCACAGCACTGTAGGTCGACCCACTGGGTCGACGGTACAGTTGCCATGGGGAACGTTTTGCAGGCCAGCTGTCGTTGCGCACAGCACTGTAGGTCGACCCGGTGGGTCGACGCTACGGGTGCCATGGGAAACGTATTGCAGGCCTGCTGACATCATGCACCCCTTAACACCTGTACCTCCTGTTTATCAACCACCAGACGTGATCCCTGATCGATCAGCGTATCGCCGCTTTTCAGCGCAGTGCCTTCGCTGTCCAGCAGCAGTTCGCCACCCTGGTTGCTGAGCACCTTCACTTGCACCTTCCGGCTGCGCATGGTGCCATCCTTCTCCTCCAGTATATACACGTAGCTCTCGCCTGTGCTGTTCTCCATCACCAGGCGGCTGGGCACCACCAGGGCATCGGACACGTCCATGTCGCGGATACGCACGTTGGCCAGCTGGTTGGGGCGCAATTTGGTGCCGTTCTCCATGCGAAGGTTCACTTTGAAGCTGCGGTTGTTGGGGTTGATGTACTGACCGATCTGGTCGATGGTGGCGGCGATCGTATCGTTGGTCTCGGGAATGATCACCTGCACGGGATCGCCCATCGTCACCTTGGTCAGCAGGTCCTCGGCGAGGTCCACCTCGATGCTCGCCTTGCCTAGTGCAACCACACGGGCCACGGGTTGCATGGGGTTGGCCATGTCGCCCAGGTTGGGGAAGATCTCGTCCACCACGCCATCGAATGGCGCGATGATCTGGGCGCTGTGGAGTTGATCCTTCAGTGCCGAGAGCTGTGCTTCGCCTGCTTCCTTACGGCTCTTCGCTTCAAGGAACTGCACCTCGCTCCCGACCTTCTGATCCCACAATTTCGCTTGGCGCTCGAAAACGGTACGGGCCAACTCCACATTCACCTCCGCCTGCTGGATGTTCTGGCGCAGGGCATCGGTGTTGATGTCCACGATCGCCTGTCCCCTGCGCACGGACTGCCCTTGTTGCACCAGGATCCGGCGTACCTCACCACCGGTGGAACTGTAGATCAGCGCGTTCTGGTCGGCACGCACGCTGCCATGCGCTTCGGTCCAGTGCGCGAACTCGCGCGGTTGCAGAACATAGGTCGTCACCATGGGCAGGGTGCGCTGTTGCTCGGGGTCGTTCTTCGCCAGCCAGGCCTCCACCTTGGCGATGTCGGCATTGAGCGCTTCGCGCGCGGTCTTCAGTGAGTCACGCTCGCTGCGTTTGGCGACCACTTCTGCGTCGATGTCGCTACTGCCGCCGCAACCGGCCAGCACGGCGATGATCAGGAAGGGGAGGAGGATGGTTCTCATGAGGGTCGTGGAGTGCGTGTTCAGAAACGATCGAGTGCTTTGCGTAGTTCGGCGCGGGCGTTCACCAGGTCCACCAGTCGTTGGATGTAGCTCTGCTGGGTGGTGATGTACTGGTTCTGCTCCTGGGTCAGTTCGAAGCTGGAGGCCACCCCTTCGGTGAACTTCAGACTGGTACGGTCGAAGACGCGGCGCGAGAGTTCCATGCGTTCCTTCTCGTTGCGGTAGAGGTTCTGCGCGGTGATCACGTCGGAACGACGCTGGGCATGTTCCAGCTCCAGTCGCTGGGTGGTGAGTTCCAGGTTCACCTCGGCCTGTTGCTGTCCGAGCTTCATCTGCGCCACCTTGCTGGCACGCATGCCACTGCTGAAGATGGGGACGTTGAGCTGCAGGCCCCAGAGCGTGGCCGGGAACCAGGGGATGGGCCCATCGATGGGTTCGAAGGTGTTGGCATTCCATTGCTGCTGATGGCTGAAGTAACCGCTGAGACTGGGCATGTAGGCGGCCCGGGCGTTCTTCAACTCCAGCGCGCTGGCGCGGATGTAGGTGTTGGCGATGCGCTGGTCGATATGCCGTTCGCGGTCCATGGGTTCCTCGGCCAGGGCCATTTCCGCCGGGTCGTTGATCAGCTTCTCCAGGTCGTCGGTCAGTTCGATCGGAGCGCTCAGGGGCATGCCCAGCATGAAGCGCAGGTAGTTCCGGGCCAGTTCAGCCTGGCGCTCGAACACCATTTGCTGGTCGCGCGCACTGGCCACCTCGATGCGCAGGCGGTCCACGTCGGTCTCCTCCATGAAACCGTTCTCGTACATGATCTCGCTGTCGCTGAGGCTGCGCTCCAGTACGGGCAGCACCTCGCCCAGAAGCCGGCTGCCCTCGTCGGCCGCGAGCACACCGTAGTAGGCCTTTGCGGCCTGCACGCGGGTGTCCTTCACGTTGCGCTCCAGTTCCTCGTCGGCCATCTTGCGGCCTTCCTTGGCGGCCTGCAGCCCCACCAGATAGCTGCCATCGAAGATCAACTGATCGAGGCGCACACCACCGTTGGCGCTCCAGGGCAGCCCGAACTGTGCTTCGATGAACTCGGGTCCGCTGCCGAAGAAGTTGGGGATCACCTGCGTGGGCACGTCCAGGTAGTTCAACACCGACCCCGAGGCGCTTACCTGCGGCAGACCGATGGCGATCACCTCTTTGATGCGCGCCCGTGCCTTGTCGGCCTCCAGCTCGCTGTTCTGCACCTGGTAGCTCTGTTTGGCTGCCAGGTCCACGGCCTGTTGCAGGCTGAGCTGCACGGGGCCCTGGGCAAGGACGGGGAGGGCGATCAAGGCCCAAAGACCGGAGAGTAGGATCGTGCGCATGTTCATTTGCGGGTCGCCGTGGTGACCGGCGTGACGTTTCGTTCCTTCAGCACCTTCTTCATCAGGTACTTCCGCCCCTTGTCGCTGGCGATGCCGCGGATGTGGTAGCGGAACAGTTCCCAGATCACATCCTCGAAGCGGTATTTGTCCGACGGGAAAAGCTCCCCATCGAAGGTGACATCGAAGCGTGAGATGTAGATGCGTGCGATGATGTCGATGTCGAGGTCATCGCGGTAGAGGCCTTCTGCGATGCCCTTCTTAAGATTCCCGGAAATGCACCGGTAGATATCCGCACGCTCGGTGCTCTCCAGCAGGTCCCAGGCCTCGGGGTGGTACTTCTGGAGGTCGAAGTGTACGGAAGGGTGCACCTGGCCGACCTGCCCGGCCACCCAGCGGGCGATCTCGAAGCTCTCGTCGATGGCATTATGGCCCTTGGCGCAGATGCCCATGATGCACGTATTGTGGTGTTCGGCGATCTGTTTCACCGTGCGTTGCACCAGTTCGTTCTTATCCTTCACGAACTGGTACAAGGTCTTCTTGCTGATGCGCAGATGCTGGGCGATGTCGTCCATGTTCACGCTTCGGATGCCGAGGCGCATGAAGATCTTGCCGGCTTCGGCGATGATGTGCTGTTCGCGTTCTTCCATTTCGACGGGTGGCAAAAGTAGGGTGCCCGGATACGATGGAAACATTCCGCTCATGTAAATGTTTCCGCCGTTTATCACAATTCCCGGAAGTGCCCGATCTCAGGTGGGCTGAAAAGACCTGGGACCTCATGTAACAACAGCTGACCGCTTACTACTTGTGTAGTATTCCGCCGATCATCATCGTGCTGGACCTTCGTGACCTCAGTATGTAGCATGGTCGAACAGGAACAAGGGGCGACCTTGAGGCCTTCAGGGAAGGGCGCATTGTACTTCCAATGAGATCCATCACCTTCACTTCGCCATCGGAACATATCATGGAACGGAGCACGCGGTACTTCCTTTTAGGATCACTGATGCTCCTTATGCTGCCAGCAGCCGCACAGGACCTGGACAGTTTGCGTCGGGTATGGTCGGATGGCACCAGACCTGACAGTGTACGCTTCCTGGCTTGCTATGACCTTGTCTGGGACGGTTACCTCTTCAGTGATCCGGACAGCGCGTTGCTCCTTTCCGAGGACCTTCAGCGCCAGGCAAGAAGCAGGGGCTCCATCAAATTCGACGCACTCGCCTTCGACCTGATGGCCGTTGCCTGGTACGTAAAGGGCGATATGCGGAAAGCACTTTCCATCTATGCCATATCGCTGCCAATGCATGAGGGCATCAACAACACCGAAAGCGTGGCCGACGTGATCGGGAACATGGCGACCATGCATTCCTTCCTGGGCGAGCATCAACAAGCATTGGAACTCTACGACCGTGCCCTACGGATGCATACCAGCCAGGCCGATACATTGGGCATGGCCAACGATATCAATGCCATGGGGCGGGTGCATATGGTGCGTGGCGATCATGCGCGCGCCATGGAACACTATATCCGCAGCCTCCAAATGCTTCATGAATTGGGTAACGACCGCGGCATCGCCACTGGTCTTGCCAACCTCGGCACCGTATACCTTCTGCAAGGGGACTATGCCGCAGCATTGCCCAGGTTCAGCGAGGCTCTTGTAATAGCTGAGCGCCTTGGTGATCTGGACCAGGTCGCCGAGGACCTGGCCCAATTGGGCATCTGTCATAGTGAATTGGGCGATACGGCCAACGCCATGCGCTGCTATAACAGGGCGCTGAGGGTCAATGAGGAATTAGGCGACCAACGCGGGGTGGTGATGGTCATCAACAAGCTTGCTGATATGCGCCAGCAACAGCAGAACCAATCCGAAGCACTTGCGCTCTATCGAAGGTCGGCGGAGATCGCCGCTAGGAACGAACTGCCCTTCGGCCATGCCACCGCCCTGGTGGGGGCCGCCACCACCCTTCTGCAGCAAGGCCACGCGCGCGAAGCACTCTCCACCGCCCGCAAGGCCGATGAGGTGGCCCGTAATGCGGAGGACATCTCTCTGGAGCGCGATGCTGCCGAATTGCTCTATCGCACACACCGCACCCTTGGGAACATGGCCGAGGCCCTTGTCCACCACGAACGCTACCTCGTGCTACGTGACAGCATGATGCGCGAAGAGAACCAGCGAGAGACCCTTCGGAACCAGTTCGCATATGACCAGGAACGGAAGAGCCTGGCCGACAGCCTGGCCCTTCGTACTGAACGACTTCTACACGCAGCAGCAATGGCGACACAACGGTCGCGCAACCAGTTGCTTGTCGGCGTTCTCGTGATGATGGTGCTGCTCGCCATCGGCATCTGGTACCGCATGCGTTTCATGGCCAGGGCCAACCGCACCATCATGGCCGCACAGCAACAAGTTTTGGCCCTGGAACGGCAACGTGAAGCTGAAACGGTGCGCACCCGGATCGCCCGCGACATACACGATGACATGGGCGGGGCGATCACCAAGATCGGCATGCTCAGTACCGAAGCACGCCGCCTGATCGAAGCCGATACCGCATCAGCCAGCGAAACCCTTGCGCGCATCAGTTCGGTCTCCCGCGACCTGGCCATCTCCTTGCAGGACGTGGTCTCAACAGTGGATCCGCGATCCGATGATGTTGCAGCGGTCGTGGCACAGGCGCGTACCATGGCCATCCGCCTGTTGGAAGGTAGCCCCTTGGAGGCGGAGCTGTATTTCACCCACGAAGGAGGAGCACGTTCACTGGATCCCGAGCGCAAGCGAAGCCTGCTGTTACTGCTGAAGGAGGCCATCACCAATGTGCTCAAACATGCCGGGGCCACGATCGTACGGATCACACTCGCCACGGACGATGAGCGTTTCGAGCTGATCGTCTCGGACAACGGCAAGGGCTTCGATCCGGAAGGGACTTCCAGTGGAAATGGCATGCGCAATATGCGCGCACGGGCAAGCTCGCTAGGGGCCGAACTGGAATTAAGGACCGCAACGGGACAAGGATGCACCGTGCAAGTACGCGGACCATTGCACGCATCACCTCTACTACCGAAGTAGTATTCCAGAAGCCTTTACCACCATACAACTTTGCCAACCTCATGAGGTGCCCCAATACCATTTGCCTCGCCTTGCTCATGACCAGCAATGCATGGTCACAGTCCGCGGATAGTACCGGCATTCCCATGTGGGATAGCCCGGCAACACGCACGTTGGCGGATACGACAAGGATCATCACCCTGCTTGACAGTGCCCGGGCATGGGTGGGCCAGGGCGAGACGGAGCGACCCGTGCATGTTACAGCCGCTGCCTTGGAACTGATATCGGGCATCCCCTTGCCGAACTCCGCCGAGGACTGGTTGGGCATCCGGACCATGCAGGCCAACAAGCTGCAGGGTATCGCCCACCACTATGCGGGTCGTTATGCGAAGGCACTGGACAGCTTCCAACACATGGAAGTGGCAGCACACGCCCAGGGTCGCGATAAGGATGTTGCCGCCGCACTCAACTACCAGGGTTACCAGTATCGCTCCATGGTCGAGTTGGAACGCGCACGCGCCATTACACTGCGCGCGTTGCGGATCCTGCAAGGTCTGCCCGAGGATGGCAACCTGGCCAATACGTATTCCGGCCTGGGCGCGATCTATTTCGACCTGGCCCGCATGGACAGTGCCTTGATCCTGCAACAAAATGCGGTGGAACTAAATGAACGCCTGGGCTATGACTATTACGCTGCCTTGTGCAGGATGGCTGTCGCAGAGATCCACAATCACAATTCCCATTTCCAGGACGCCGCCGAGGAGATCCGACTGGCACGACCTGCCGTGATGGAGGAGGGTAGCCCACCCGACCAGGTCATCTTCCTGTATCATGAGGCACGCGCGTTCATGGGCACCCAACGCATCAAGGACGCCGAGGCCAGTGCGCGACAGGCCATGGACCTGGCCACCGAGGTCGGGAACGACGAGTATGTTTTCCGCAGCCTGGAATTATTGGCCTTGGTGGCCAGTGCCCAGGAACAGTTCGGGCTCGCCATGGAACTACAGGATTCGGCGAGAATGGCGCTGGTACGCACCCTTGATCTGGCCAAGGCACAGGAACTGACCGAAGTGCGCCTGACCGCCGAGCATGAACGCGAAGCCGCCCAAGCACAACTGCTCCTGAACGAGGAGAAGCGTCAGAAGAAGTACATGATGATCGGCGGTGGGCTGGTGGCGTTGATCGCGGCACTGCTCCTTTGGTCCCTGCTGGCAGCGCGACGGAACGCAGCGTTGTTGCGATCGAAGAACGAGGAGATACTGCGCGCTCAAAGCAGGGTGGTCGAAGTGGAAAAGCAGCGCGAGAACGAAGCGGTGCGCACACGCATCGCGCGGGATATCCACGACGACATCGGCAGCGGGCTTACCAAGATCACCATGCTCGGCAACGATGCCAAGCGCCGCATGAGCGATGCCTCTGAAGAGCTTCAATCGTCGCTGGACCGCATCATAGGCCACAGCCGCGAGGTTTCCGCAGCATTGAGCGATATCGTCTGGACCGTGGACCCCTTGCATGACACCAGTGCTGAACTCGTCTCCCATGCCCGCATGGTGACCCAGCGCTTGTTGGAGGACACGGACCTGCAGGCTGAATTGCGGTTCACACACAATGATCCATCGCACCCAGTATCGCCCAATACCAAACACCACGTGATGATGGTGTTGAAGGAGGCCCTGAACAACGCCATGAAATATGCGGGCAAAAGCAACGTGGTGGTGGAGTTCAAGGCAGGGGCGCACCGCGTGGACTTGCGCGTCTCAGATGATGGACCAGGATTTGGCCCAGTGCTAACAGGACGTGAAGGGAATGGGCTACGCAACATGCGGAAGCGTGCGGAGGCCATCGGCGCAACGCTTACGATAAACGCTTCTCCAGGTAAGGGTTGTACCGTATCGCTACAAGGAGCACTTGATTGATCTTTTTTCCCGCCTATCTTGGCGGGGCCATGTCCAATGTTCCAATTCGTGTCGCTGTGGTTGAGGATGATCGTGAGATCAGGGGTCTCCTACGCGGCATACTTGAGCGGGCCGAAGGGTTGCAAGTGGTTGGCACCTTCCCCGATGCGGAGGATTATTTGTCCGATCTGGAACGTATCGCGGCCGATGTGGTGCTGATGGACATCGGTTTACCGGGTATCAACGGGATCGAATGCGTTCGGCAGGCCAAGCCCATGAGACCCGCCACACAATACCTGATGAGCACGGTGTTCGAAAGTCCCGCGTACATACACCAGGCCTTGTGCGCCGGCGCCACGGGATATCTGGTGAAGAACGCCGAGCCCGAGGAGATCATCGCGGCCGTGCGCGACATTCACGCAGGTGGCTCACCCATGTCGCCGCCGATCGCGCGTCTGGTGGTGGCTTCCTTCCAACAGCAGGTGCAGCAAAGCATACAGGACCATTTGCTCACCGAGCGGGAACGGTCCGTGCTGGACCAACTGGCCAACGGGCTCATGTACAAGGAGATCGCGGCCAAGGCGGGCATCAGCACGGAGACGGTGCGCAAGCACGTACGCAACATCTACGAGAAGTTGCAGGTGGGCTCGCGCATGGAGGCGGTTCGCAAGGCGTACCCGAACGGGCGGTGACACACGGCGCATACCACTAAGGTGTTATTGCCGGGTACCAAGCAGCCCGGTTCTTTTGGATGGTCGCTCCAATTACGGAGCGAATGTCCATGGCACGCTACCGGGAAATTATCCGAAACATGCGCATCTCCGTGAGATCGGCGAAGGCATGCGCGGTCTTGGTCGCATTCCCTATGGGACTGCAGGCACAGGACCTGGGGCAGGTCGGCAGTAAAAAACCTTTCGGGCTGAATGGCAGCATCAGCCTGCAAGGTGGGCCGTACTTCTACAGTGGTGACGGCGCCCCCCGCAACCAGCCGTTCTTCTGGAACAGTACGGGCACGTTGAACCTCTCCGTCTACGGGTGGCAGGCACCCTTCAGCTACTCGGTGGGTTCGCAGGAGCGCAGCTGGACCCAGCCCTTCAACCGCTACGGTGTAAGCCCGTACTACAAGTGGATCAGGTTGCACGTCGGCTATCGCAGCATGCGCTTCAACCCATACACGTTCGCAGGGCTCCAATTTCTGGGCGGGGGTGTGGAGCTTGAACCGAAGGGCTTCCGTTTCGCTGCATTCTATGGTCGGTTCAACAAGCCGATCGCACAGGATACGCTTGGCACCATCGTTCCCATACCAGCCTATCGACGCATGGGTATGGGTGTCAAGGTCGGAGTAGGCAATCGGAGGAGCTATGCGGACATTATGCTGGTCCGGGCCCAGGATGACACGAACTCCATACCCGAAGTTCGATCGGGCACACGCATGGCCCCGATGGAGAACCTGGTCCTGGGCTTGAGCGGTCGTGTGGCGCTGGGGCCAAAGGTCACCTGGGAATTCGACCTGGGTGCCAGCGCGATGAACGAGGATGTGCGTGCACCGCGCGTGGACCCGAGCGACCTCCCTCGCTTCGCCGATGGCCTCTTCGTGCAACGCTACGGTAGCAAAGCGCTCTTTGCCGGGCACACGGCTCTGCGGTGGAACGCCCGGCGATTCACGATGCGTGTGCAGTACAAGGAAGTAGAACCGGGATATCGCTCCCTGGCCGCATTCTATCAGCAGACCGACCTGCGTGCCATCACCATGGAACCCAGCTTTCGTCTGGCAAAAGGAAAGTTGCGGGTCGGTGGCAGCTATGGCTTGCAACAGGACAACATCCGCAACACCAAAATGGCGGGGTCGCAGCGCCGCATCGGCTCGGCGAACGTGAGCTGGAACCCTTCGCAGAAGTACGGTCTCGATGCAAGTTTCTCCAATTATGGCATTGCTCAGCAGAGCGGACTTCAAGCGCTGAACGACACTTTCCGTGTGGCCCAGAACAACCGCAACATCGCGCTTTCCCAGCGCATGATGTTCACCAACAAGGTACGCACCTGGAATCTGATGCTATCCACCGGTCATCAGCAATTGCAAGACTTGAATCCCTTCGGCACCTATGCCACCACGGAGAACGAAGTGCTGTACGCGAACCTCTTCCTGTCTCGGGTGCGCATGCGCGACAACCTGATGGTGAACGGCGGATTGAACGCGAACAGCAACGCCACCGCCACCGGCCGGTTCCTGCTCATTGGCCCCTCCTTGGGCTGTTCTCGTCCGTTCGCGGAACAGAGGCTCACCCTTTCCCTGAGCGCAAGCTTCAACAAGGCGTTCCTCAACGGACAGGATGCGGGCAGCACACTCAATGCAAGCCATATGATGAACTACCGAATAGGCAAAATGCACCGCCTCCAATTATCCATCACGGCCCTGCTGAACAAGACCTCTTTCGTGGCTGCACGCGAATTCACCGAAGTGCGTTTCATGGGCGGCTATGTATTGACCTTCCAAACCAAGTCCTGAGCCATGGACCGATCGATTTCCCTGCCATTGGGCTTTGCCGCAACGCTATTGCTACAAGTGAACATGACGCATGCGCAAGACCCCTACCCGATCCAGATCACCATTGCGGTGCTGCCGCCCTATTCGGCGAGCATGCAATACTATTTCACCGATGCGGCCAACATGGCCTTCTTCATCACGAACAACACCGACGAAGAAAGATACATCTACCTGGCCGGATCCATTGCCACCGTCGATGGCAGCATTTCCGCAGTGGTGGATGGTAGTATGCCTTGGAACGCACAGGCGCTCGTGATCCCTCCGAATGTGGTCAGTATGGAGTTCAGGGGAGGTACTCTGGAACCAATTCTGCAGGCCATAGGCAGCAATCCCGCTTCGCTCGATGGCATTTCCGAAGAGCAGCTTCGGCTGGGTATCCTGCCCGAGGGTAATTACAGGATCTGTCTCCAAGCCTTCGACTATTCCAACCCCGGCCTGGAGCTTTCGCGAGAGGGTGCATGTTCCAACATCATCTCGATCCGCGAAGGAGAACCTCCCGAACCACTGAACCCCACATGCGGAGCGGACGGTAACGGTGAGATGTTGACGCCCCAGACCCCGCAGCTCATCAACTTCATGTGGGTGTTGCCCGGAGGGCCGCCACCCGGGGCCCTTGTAAGCTATGAGTTCCGGCTCGTTCGCATCGACAGCCCCTCCAATGCGCAGGCCGCCCTGGAGACCAGTACCGATGTGGTGCACGAGCAGGAGGTGATGACCACCATCCTGAACTATACGCAGATGATGCCAGCGTTGGAGGAAGGGCGCATGTATGCATGGTGGGTGCGCGCCATCCCGTTCCCACAAGATGCCGTGGTGTTCCGCAACAACGGCTATATGCGGCCCTGTACATTCACCTATGCGGAACATGCAGATTCGGAATTCTCGTTGACCTATCCCGCGCAACATGACACCCTGCCCTGGGATCTGCTGCCGATAATGGCCCGTTTCGAACCGCACGCCGGACCCTATGACATGCCCACCACGGGCCGCTTTTATAGCCGCCTGGTCACCACCGAGAACAGCGCAACGCTCAACACCATCCATCGCCAGGGTGAGAACGATGACATCCGCTGGGAGCAAGGCTACTTCCGCGCGCAATACGAATTGCTTGGCAGGCCGGCCGACTTCACCGAAGAGCAGGCCCGGCACATCAACATCTACACCAATACACCTGCGATCCAGGACCGCTTCAAACGGGGAAGGCGATATGTACTGGAAGGGGACATCCGCACAAAGGATACCGACAACAGTGACGTCCGATATGGAGATGTGAGCGGCCTCTTCGTATCGGGCATGGGCAAGCCTCGGCCCCTGACCCCGGAGCACAACGCGACCCTGCCCAAGAACGGGGGAGATACGACCACGACCGGTTTTTCGCCGGTCGTCCTTCGCTTTCAAACCGCCGAGACGCCCTTCGCACTGCGCCCTCCATTCCCCATACGCATCCTATACGGCAGCAATGCGCCCACCACCACCCAAGGCACGGCACACGAACGCTGGCTTCTGGAGGTCTCGCGCAGCCCCACCATGAGCAACCCCATCCTGAGCAGCAGCGTGGAACTCGGGCCAACACTGTTGGTGGACCCCGCATGTGATGAGGAGTGCATGAGGAGCACCTTTTACTACGTCGACTCCGTGCACTTCACTCCATCGGATACCGGAACCTTCTATTGGCGTGTCGCATGGATGCTTGACCCCACATCCGCCATGGGCGAGACCTACCACGATGGCCCCGTACGCCAGTTCCGGATCACCGCCAATGATACCGTCCCACCACCGGCCGAACAGGAGGAGGAGCGGCCGCGTGAATGCGTGAGCATTTGCCGCGCGGAGCCCACACCCATTGCACAACGGATACCTGTGATGGACGTCGGTGTGAACGATACTGTCTCCGTGGGCCTGTTCAACATGCTCATCTCATCGATCACCTGGACGGGTGGTAGTGCGAACGGGGAAGGCTTCATCCCCGTGCCCTTCATGAACTGCCCCATGAAGGTGAGCTTCACCAATGCACAGATCAATGAACACAAGGTGCTGTACACTGGCGAAGTGCTGGGCCAATACGATAATGAAGCCATTGTACCGGCGGCATGGCGCACAGGTGCAGGGCTGGCCGCAGGATTCAGCCCGGGTGCGGTGCAGGCGATCGATGACTACCTCAATGCCACTGGACGGCTTACCACGCAAATGACCGGCAACATCCCCATGGGGCTCCCCATCGGGATCGCCACCGATGTGCCAGGCGGTCGCTTTACGGTGGGCATCGTGGGGATGCAGTTCACCGATAGCGTCGCAAAGCTCAATGCGATGATGAGCGTACCGGTGCCTGA
This sequence comes from Flavobacteriales bacterium, assembly GCA_041745875.1. Lineage (GTDB taxonomy): Bacteria > Bacteroidota > Bacteroidia > Flavobacteriales_F > PHOS-HE28 > PHOS-HE28. The sequence continues at coordinate 33,604 of JBGTIB010000306.1, forward strand.
ACTGGGCTTCAACTACGGGCTTGGGGTCAGCGATCAAGTGTTCCAACCCGATGGTGTTGGTTGCCCCGACCAGGATGCACTGCTCTACCTGGTGGATGATGTGCGCGTAGGCGTTGGTGGTGATACACTGGTGGTGCGCAGTACGCGGTTCGAGCCGGGCAACTACATCAATGTGGTGGACTCGGGCACCTTCGCGGCATGGGATTGCCGAGGCTTCCGCGCGCTGCAGCTCGATGCGGAATGGCGCTTCAGCCGCGACCACCTGCGCGAGGACAGGACCGATGGCACCTCCGGCCCGGACAAGATCATAGCCTCGCTGAAGACCCGCACCGGGCGCGGAGGTTTCATGGGACGTGTGGACTTCAATAAACCCTTCCACGTCGACGGTGCCGAGGGCTGGGGGATCGCCGTGCAGGAAGCCTGGTTGGACCTGGCCAGCTACACGAACCCGCCCGACATGAGCCTTTCTCCGGAGGTGGCCCAGCGGGTGGGCCTGATGGACGCCAATGGCGTTGCAGACCCCACGTGGCGTGGCTTCTACCTGAAACGCGCAATGCTCCGATTGCCCGATGGCGTGAAACGCTTTGGCAATACCGAGCGCGTAACGGCCTTGATCGATGACATGGTGGTACACAACGGCCAGCTCACAGCGAGCTTCAAACTGGCCAGCTTGATCGGTGTGAACGAAGGCGACCTGGCCGGTTGGGCGATCTCAGTTGATACGTTGCAAATGGACATCATCGCCAACAGTTTCAGCCAGGCCGTCATGAAAGGCCGCATGCGGACCGCAGTGAGCTCCACCCTTCTGGACTACACCGCATTGTGGCGGCAAAACCCGATCACATCCGACCATTGGATCGAATTCCTGATCGAACCCCAGGAGGATGTCCTGATCCCGGTCCCCTTCCTTTCCGCCAACCTGCTGCTCGAAGAGACCAGTACGGTGGTGGGCACGCTCGGGCATGAACAAACTGGGAACTATGCGAAGGCCACCCTCAACGGATCGCTCACCCTGGCCAGTCCACCCTCGGCAGCCGTGGCGATGAACATCAGTGGTGTCGCCTTCGAGAACCTCTGGTTCAGTACACAAGAGCCCTACACCAACATTGACAGCACGGCGCTTTTCTCACACGCCAGTCCGCAGAAGTACATGGGTGGAGAACCTTTGGATGACGCCGGAGCGCCACCGACGTCGGGGGGCAGTACCGGCGGATTCCCCATCAGCATCACGCGCGTCACCGGTGAGCGCACCACCATCGATGGCAAGCCTGCTGCCGGTCTCGCCTACGACATCAACCTGAACCTGACGGGCACCTCGAACATCTTCGTCGCCACCACGCGCGTGGCCACGCTGGGCGTGCTCAACACGACCGAGATCCACCAGTGGGGCGATCATGAGATGCGGCTGGATTCCATCGGCGTTGACGGAGAGATCGGATCCGTGAAAGTGAATGGTGGGTTGAAGTGGTACCGCGACAGCCCGACCTATGGTAATGGCATCAAGGGGAGCCTACGCGCAGAGTTCATGAACCGCAAGGTGCAGGTGGAAGCTGCCGCGCAATTCGGGTCGGTGAACGGCTACAAGTACTGGTATGTGGATGCCATGGTGGCCAAGAAACCCGGCTGGAACTGGCCCTCTCCGATCACGATCTACGGTTTCGGGGGTGCTGCATGGTATCACATGAAGAAGCATGGCGCCCTGCCCCAGGCAGCCATGCTTACCGTCGATCAGCTACTCGCCGATGTGGATCCTTCCATGGAACCGGGGTATACCTACAGCGGCCTTGCCTTCACGCCGGACCAAGGTGTTGGTTTCGGCTTGGAGGCAACACTGGTCTTCAGTGATCCGGGCACCACCAGTACCTACAACGGCAACGTCTCCCTGGGAGCGCAATTCAATAACACCACAGGGGGCTTGCTGGAACTGTACCTGGATGGCGACCTCTATGTGATGAAGGAAGTGAACAGTGTCGGGCACGTGCCCATATATGGCAACGGCCGGATCAGCTATGACTTCCCCAACGATGTATTCGCGGCCGGGTTCGAGATGTTCGTGAATGTAGGACCGGGCAAGGTTTACGGTTTGGGACCGCAGAACCGCGCAGGGCGACTCGATCTATTCGTGAATTCCGACTCGTGGCACTTGCACGTCGGCAACCCGGATGATCGCGTGCAGTTGACGATCGCCGGGCTCACCACGGGAGGCTTCTATTTCATGGTAGGCGATGACCTTCCCCAGGTACCCATGCCCCCGCCTGAGGTGGCGAACCTCGTTCCTGCTGGTTACCTGGTACGCGACGATCTGAGTGATGCTGGTGGGGTGGCGTTCGGTGCGAACGTGTACTTCGCGCATGCCGACACCGTGCTGATCTTCTACTACAAGCTGAACGGGCAGTTCGGGTTCGACATCACTTTCCGCGATGCTGGCGAACTGGTCTGCATGGGCGAGACAGATCCTGGTATCGGCCCCTTCTATGCGCGGGGCCAACTGTATGCGCATATGGGCGCTGCCGTCGGCATCATCCTGGACGCCGGTTTCTTTTCGGGAAGCTATCACCTGTTCGATGTGGGCCTGGCCGGCTTGTTCCAATGCGGCTTCGCCAACCCCTCCTGGCTGAAGGGCTTTGTATACGGCGAGTACAGCATCCTGCATGGCATGGTGCGTGGCTCGATCAACCTGCCATTCCAGGCCGGAGACCAATGCGAGCCGCCGAACAGTGGCCTCCTCGACGGCTTGAACCCCATCGGCGACCTCAGCCCTGAAGATTTCAGTGGCCTGCCGCCGCTCTGCACGGATGCGAAAGTGTGCGGTGTGGATTGCGGCACCATGCCCGAAGCCATATTCAATATGAAGGTCGATCATGCATTCACCATGCACGAAATGCGCTCGAACGGTACCTGGCTGCCACGCACCTTCAAGCTGGAGGTCGAGCACTTCGAACTGCGCAAGAAGAGCACCAATGCCCTCGTCGCAGGCACCATCAGCATGGCCACGAACAAGGAGATGGCTACGCTGGGCCCCAACGCCTACCTGGAGCCCAACACCGAGTTCACGGTATCCATAAAAGTCCGTGCCCAGGAACTGAAGAACGGCATCTGGGAGGTGGTGAAGAGGGACAATGTGCCCGTGATATGGATGAAGAAGCACAGCTTCAAGACCAATACGGGGATCGAAGAATTGCGCCCGCAGGACGTGGCTTGGAGCTACCCCTTCCTACGCCAGCGATTCCTGCTGCAGGACGAATGCCGCAACGGGATCATCGACTGCAAAAGCAGCTTGGCCGACCAGCCGGTGTTCAAAGCTCCACCAGGAAGGCGGCGTGAGTACCGCGTGGTCTTCGTACCCGTCACAGGTGGGGCCATGGTGGAGCGCGATGTCGAACTGAACCTTACGGATAGCACGACCGCATTGTCCTTCGCGATACCACCCTTACAGAACAGCAAGACCTACACCTTGAAGGTGGTGGCGCGCGACGTGATCGATGCATCCACCATGGGCATTACCGAGGAAGGTCCTGCTTCTTCCGGCGGCTTCAACCCGCAGGAACATATGCAGGGGCTGTTGAATACCCAGGTACAGAACACCGGGATCGCTGTTGTCGGTGGTTCGTCCACCGCGTTGCACGGAGGCATGGTGAACGTTTTCCGGAGATCGCTGGAGGGCTACACCTTGCGGGAGGATGAGAAACTCATCTATGAGTATTCATTCCGAACCTCGCAGCACAATACCCTTTCCGCAAAGGCTGCCGCGCTGGCGAACAGTGGTACCAACTACCTGGCCAGCACACATGTGCCAGCCCGCGAAACTTTGGAGCCCGCCTTCATAGGCGAAGGCTTCGACACTTTCGATGCGAATGGGTTCAACAGCACACGCAACACGGGCCCCTTTACCATTCACCCCATGGTGTTCCTGTATGCCACCAACACGGACAACTGGATGAGCAACTGGGCCAAGCCCGTGCTCTATGACTACTACGCCATCATCAAGGACGCAGGTTGCAGCGACATGCAGCTGGCACGTTCCACGATCACATTTGGTGGCGAAATGTTCGGCACCACCATTATCCGCGACACGCCCGATACCATCGGGATGCCACCATACAACACCGTACGCTTCCACCCCAACACGCTCATCTGGTCCGCGCTTTCCGACAGCGAGGCGGTACCCAGCATCGGTTCGGGCTTGCCCGGAGCTGCTGGCGGCATCAACAGCATGGGCGATGGCTCTTCGGGGAACCAGACCATCCTGCAAATAACCACAGGGGCTTGGACCAGGAACGATTACATCCGGCTGAAGACCATCACCAACGATGTGATCGTCAACTGCGGACCGCTGATCCCTGTGATCGACGGAGCAGGAGAGCCATGGGGCGGATTTGCGGAACCGTTGCGCAGCAAAGTGCTTGCATTCCTGAACGGATACCGCCGCATGTACAACGGCAGCTACCGCACCACCTTACGCTTTATTCCGCCGCCCAGTTGCCCTTGGAACTACATCGAACAAGGTGATGAGCTCCTTGCACCAGGCACATCCGGGGAGGCCGTGTACAGCCATCCGCTCGGTGCCGCGCCACCCATGCCCGGGGCAGGTCCATTGCCAGGGGGAGGTGGCATCATCCAGAACTAATAGCCATGCGCAACACGATCATCCAACTGCTCCTGCTTGTTGCCATCGCGCATCAGGCCAAAGGCCAGACCATACACGCCATCGCACGCAATCATGCCGATTCGGTAGTGCTGCGCTGGGCACCGGTGAGCGCCACTGCTTGGGCGCGCTACGCACAACACGGCTATCGCGTGGAACGCATCGCGATCACCCATACCACTTCGCGCCGCGATGCCTTCACGCGTGTGGGACCGGACAGCATCCTGCCCTTCACGGTGGATGAACTGGTGGCGCGCTTCCCGGCCGACCACGCCGGTGCGGCCGCACTCGCACAACTAATGCACACGCCCCCCAAGTCGCCCACCCCGGAACCCGGGGACATGATGGCGGCGAAAGCTTCAGCGGACGAACTGACCATGCGCTGGTCCACCTGCCTGATGATCGCGGACCTCGATGCGTCCATCGCGCAAGCGCAGGGATTGCGCCTGGTGGACCGCGATACGAAGCCGAACACGAGCTACCTCTACCGGGTGATCGTGCTGGACCCGGAATACCCGGATACGACCCTCGTGAGCGTGGACCGCTCCCTAGGGCCCGAAGTGCAGCCCCGCGGACCAGAGCTGTATGCAGAGGAGAACGAGCGCCGCGTGACATTGCGCTGGGAACGGGAAGTTGCCAATACGGACTTCTCCGGCTTCTGGGTGGAACGTTCGCGCGATGGCAACACCTGGTCGCGACTTTCGACAGCGCCTTTCATCTCCACGGATGGTGATCCCGACAAACCCAACCCATTCCACTACTTCACGGACACCACGCTCACACGCAACTACGAACCACATCACTACCGGGTGCTCGGCATCACACCCTTCGGAGAGTTGAGCACGGATGCCCCAGCGATCATCGCCATGGGACGCGACCGCACACCGCCGCCACAACCGGTGATAACAGAGGTCAAGGATGAGAACGGTCGCTTGGTGGTGCATTGGGATCAAGCCGAAAGTGCACCGGACCTGCGCGGGTACCGCGTGGAGAAAGCACCCACCGCCAAGGGAGGACATTATCCTTTGCATAGCGGCATGCTAACCACAAGTACCCGCCAGTTCACGGACACCAGTACCTTCCTGATCGGCGAGAACCACTACCGCGTGGTGGCGATCGATACAGCAGGGAACGAATCGCGCTCGCCCGGAGGCTACGGCTTCCTGCGCGACTCCATTCCACCCGCTCCGCCTACTGGACTGGAGGGCGTCATCGACACCAGCGGTGTGGTCACCCTGCGGTGGAACCTGGGTCCGGAAATGGACATCAAGGGCTACCGTGTCTTCTTTGCGAACGCCGCCGATCACGAATTCAACAACCTCACCCCCGAGCCTTTCGCGGACACCGTCTTCGTGGACACGCTGCAGATGAACACGCTCACCAAGCGCATCCACTACCGCGTGGTGGCCGTGGACCGCAACTTCAACCACAGCGCGATGAGCGCAGTGCTCACGCTTACCCGGCCCGATCTGATCGCACCCGTGCCACCGGTCTTCAAACACTATGTGGTGAGCGACACGGCCGTGGTGATCCACTTCATCCCCAGCAGCAGCAAGGATGTCATGCGGCATCAACTGTTGCGCAGGGAGCACAACGATACCACATGGAAGGAGGTGTTGGTGCTGCCGAGCAGTGACAAGCGGCGTGAGTGGACCGACCGCAACGTGAGCGGACCGGCGTACTACAGCTACACCATGTTCGCGGTGGACAGCGCAGGCAATCGATCGGTCCGCGCAATGCCCTTGGATGTGCGTGTACACGCAAGGCTGAAACATGCTTCCGTCGGACAAGTGAAAGCCACGCGCATCGATGCCCGCACCGTGCAAGTGGGTTGGGCCCCTGCCACTGGCGCCGTGAAACACTACCTCGTCCTGCGCTCCAAGGACGACGGTGCTCCTGTGGCCGTGGGTTCGGTACCGGGTGATGCCCACACCTTCACGGATATTCGCCTGGCGGGCAAAGGCAGCTACAGCTACCTGGTGCAGGCGGTGTTCGAGGATGGCGGTTCCTCGCCCCTGGCGCGCACCCATGCGGCGCTCGATATGCGCTGAGTTTCATCTACTACTCACGTGGTATTGATGGTGCTCTACCGCACCCAGTACTTCGTCAACGCATTCACCGCGCAACCGCGATAAAGATGACCAACGCCATGCATCGAACATTGCTACTCCTTCCAATCATCCTCGCGTTGCCATCAGCCGCCCAGGAGGTGGTGGGCAGTGGCGGCGGCTATCACAGCGATACCGGTGTGGCGATCTCCTACACCATCGGCGAGGCCATGATCTCCACTGTGAGCACAGGCGGCACCACCCTCACGCAGGGCTTCCAACAGCCGTGGGCAGCGATCACGACATATAATGACGAACCTGCACCGCAGGAGGGTGCGATCACTGTCTACCCCAACCCGGTGCGCCACGTGTTGCATGTCGCCATGGAAGGCATGCCCGATGGACATCGCTATGTGCTACATGATGCTGCTGGCCGACAGATCACGGACGGCAACATCGCATCCACCATCACCGACATCAACATGGAGACCTACGCCAGCGGCGGGTACATCCTGCGCATCCTCGGACCCAAGAACAACACTGCCCGTTCCTTCAAGATCAACGTCACCCACTAAGCCATGAAAAAGACCCTCCTCCTTCTCACGGTCCTTGCGCTCTCCCTGGGTGCATGGGCGCAAGCGCCGCAGCGCATCAGCTACCAGGCCATCCTGCGCGATGCCGGTGGTGCCATACAACCGAACACCAGCGCCACGCTCGGCCTCGCCGTGCTACAGGGCAGTGCCGGTGGACCTGTGGTGTACAACGAGAACCACGCGGTGACCACCAATGCTTTTGGACTGGCGAACGTTGCGCTTGGCGGAGGCACCGTGGTCACGGGCACATTCGCCCAGATCGATTGGAGCGATGGACCATATTTCGTGCGCACCAGTGTGAACGGCACGCCCATCGGCACAAGTCAGTTGCTTAGCGTGCCTTATGCCCTCTTCGCGGAAACGAGCAACACGCCCGGGCAACAAGGGGAACAGGGCGAACAAGGCATACCGGGTGAGCAGGGAATACAAGGCATTCAAGGGCCACAAGGTGACCCGGGACCACAAGGTGAACAGGGCGTACAAGGGCCTCCAGGGGCTGATGGCACGGGAGTGTCCATCCTGGGCTCACTTCCTGACGAGAACGATCTGCCTGCCACCGGGACAAATGGCGATGCTTACTTGGTGGATGGCGACCTCTATGTATGGAGTGCCAACACCAGTACATGGGAGAATGTTGGAAATATTCAAGGTCCACAGGGGATCCAGGGCATTCAAGGAATACAAGGAATACAAGGAATACCCGGCACGGCTGGCACCAATGGCACAAATGGCACGAACGGTATCGACGGAAGAACAGTCCTAAACGGTAACATCAACCCAGCTGCGGGTACTGGAGCCAACGGCGATTTCTACATCAACACATCTGCGAACATGCTCTTCGGTCCCAAGACAGCAGGTGTTTGGGGAACAGGTGTCTCCTTGGTTGGACCGGCCGGACTTCCAGGTGTACCCGGAACCAACGGGACCAATGGTGTTGATGGCGCTCCCGGTACCAATGGTACAAATGGTATAAATGGCGTTGACGGAAGAACAGTGCTTAACGGGAACACCAACCCGGCCCCAGGAACGGGAGCGAACGGTGACTTCTACATCAACACATCTGCGAATACGCTATTCGGCCCCAAGACCGCTGGTGCTTGGGGAACAGGTGTTTCCTTGGTTGGACCTGCGGGAACGCCAGGCACACCCGGAACCAACGGGACCAATGGAACCGATGGGGCGCCAGGTTCCAATGGGACCAACGGCACCAACGGCAAGACCGTGCTGAACGGTGCTGCGGACCCCACTGGCGGGATCGGCACCGATGGCGATTTCTACATCAACACCAGCACGAACTTCATCTTCGGGCCGAAGACCGGGGGCGCGTGGGGTGCGGGCACTTCGCTGGTGGGACCTGAAGGCCCAGGAGGTGGCGGTAGTGGTTGGGCGCTCACGGGGAATGCAGGAACTGTTCCCGCGACGAATTTTGTCGGAACCACGGACGCTCAAGCACTTGCTTTTCGCGTCGAGAACGTTCCTGCTGGAACGATCGCGACGGACTCCGTGAACGGAACGACAAGTTTTGGCAAGATGGCCCTGCGTGCCAATACCACCGGCACATTGAACACAGCCATCGGCTTCCAATCACTCCGCCTCAATACGGACGGATACTGGAATACATCCGTAGGCTATCAGACGATGTATGGCAATACCAGCGGTTATGGCAACACGGCAACAGGTACCGGGGCTATGCAGAACAACACCGCAGGCCATAGCAATTCGGCTTACGGGTACCGCGCGCTATACTTCAATACAACAGGCCTCCGTAACGTCGCAATAGGCAGTACCGCCCTATATACCAACAATGCGGGCTCGAACAATGTGGCCGTCGGATGGAACGCACTTCGTATGAACACCACAGGTTCCTCAAACGTCGCCATCGGTATCCGTGCGCTACAAGAGAATTCGAACCGCAGCAACCTTGTCGCAATTGGAGATAGCGCCCTATTCAACAATGGTATCGGAGCGGCGCCGATCAATGATATCGACTCACCGAACGAAGCCGCCGGCAACGTGGCCGTGGGCAGTAAAGCATTGTTCGCAAATACCATAGGCAAGTTCAATACTGCAACGGGTTCCGGGGCATTGGATGCCAATATCAGTGGTGATCGAAATACGGGCATGGGCAATGGTGCGTTGAGCGGAAGCGCATTTGCGGACGAATGCACGGCGATCGGTGCCAGCGCACAAGGCAATACCTCGGGTTCCTTCAACACGTCGGTCGGATATAGGGCCATCCCTGGGGGAACAGGAACTTACAACACTGCTGTGGGCCATAACGCCGGCCAACTGTTCACGACTACGACATACTCGGCCGCACTCGGGCATCTCGCCTTGGGTAACGTGACCTCCGGAGGTTCGAATACCGGGGTTGGCAGCTTTGCTGGGCCATCCTCCGCCACATCGAGCAACTCCACTTCCTTGGGCTACCAAGCCACTTGCACAGCAGGCAACATGGCCCGTGTGGGCAACACCGCCGTGTCGAGTATCGGGGGATACGCGGGCTGGACCACCCTACCCAGTGATGGCCGATTCAAACTAAACGTGGCCACTGACGTGAAGGGATTGGACTTCGTGATGCGGCTGCGACCGGTAACCTACAATGTGGACGTGAACAAGATCGCGGCCCATTTGGGAGAGGATACCTACCTGGACGAGAATGGTGTTCGCACACCATTGCCCTTGAACTCCGACATCACTGCGGCGCGCGATGAGAAATCCGCCATACGATATACCGGTTTTATCGCCCAGGAAGTTGATGCTGCCGCTCAGGCGGTCGGCTTCGATTTCAGTGGAGTGGATAAGTCACGCGATGGAGATGACATGCTCGGCCTTCGCTACGCTGAATTCGTTGTCCCCCTTGTAAAAGCCGTGCAAGAACAACAATCCATGATCGAGGCACAACAAAAGGAGATCGACGAACTGAAAGCACTGGTGCATCAACTACTCAAGCGCTGATCGACATCCGGACCGAACGGGCATCGAAGGTGGATCCTCCTCCTCCGGTGCCCGTTCATCATTTACACACCGTGCGACCGCAGCACTCCTTCTGTTCCATGGGCTGGGTTGAATTCCGGTACTCATGGATGGGGTCACCCCCCAGCCAGCTGTACCACCTATGTAGTATTTCAGAAACCCTATCATCATTGGATCTTCGTTGCACTGAACAGCGACCATGCCGCTGAGCAATGAAGATGACGCCTTCTCATCAATATGACACACAAGCGTCCTCCATCTCGGAGGAACAGGGCATGTCGGGTTCTTACTTGAACCCGTCCTGGCAGCTGTATTTGCTTCGTCGATCCATGTCGCGGTCCATCCTATTCATTGCGTTCATTGTTGTCTCTCTTCACGTGGAAGCCCAGAGCGTGGGCATCAGCGCGGATGGGGCAGCACCACACGCATCGGCCCTGCTCGATGTGAACGTGGCCGCATTGGCGGCGAACAACAAGAAGGGCCTGCTTGTGCCGCGCATGAATACCAGCGAACGGGAAGCCATCGCTGATCCCGCCCAAGGATTGTTGGTATTCGACATCACGCTGAACGAATTCTGGTTCCACGATGGGACCGCCTGGATGGCTGTAGCGGCAACGAGCACGATCTGGTCCGTTACCGGGAACGCAGGCACCGGGGCCACCGACTTCATCGGCACGAACGCCGGTAGTACAACGCTCGAATTCCGTGCGAACAACGAGCGTGTCGGCTACACGGCAGACGGGGTGTCCCGGGTCTCCTTCGGTCATCTGGCCATGCCTCTTGCGACAGGTGTGAACAATACTGCCTTTGGTAAGAACGCTTTACAGAACCTTGGCACGGGAACGAACAACACGGCGATAGGAACCAATGCATTGAACGCCTTGACCACAGGTGTGTCGAACACCGCCGTGGGCTATCATGCCTTGCGATATGCGACCGGATCGCGGAACACCGCGCTGGGCTACAATGCGATGGAGCAGAATACCACCGGTTCGGACAACACGGCGATCGGGCTGAGCGCGTCCCGTTACAATCTCATTGGCAGCCGGAACACCGCCGTGGGCAGTGGAGCGCTGGAGAACAACACCAGTTCGGACAATACCGCCGTAGGCTACCAGGCATTGCAAAGCAACACCACGGGCGAGTCGAACTCGGCGATGGGCTCGCGGTGCATGGCGAACCAGACAGTGGGGTCGCGGAACACAGCGATGGGCTATCTGGCCATGGAGCTGAATGTGAGCGGTATTCGCAACTGCGCCATCGGAGCGAGTGCGAGCCGGAACAATCTCACCGGTTCCTACAATGTGGCTTTCGGAAAGGACGCACTACGATCGAATCTCAGCTCCTACAATACCGCAAGCGGCATGACCAGTGCCTTCAGTGTCACCACCGGCAGCTACAATACGGCCCTCGGCTATTTCACGTTGATCGCGGTGACCACAGGCAATTACAATACGGGGATCGGGCCGTTCGCAGGACCCGAGGGGAACTACACCAACACCACGGCCATCGGCAATGCCGCGACGCCAACCGCCAACAACCGCATCACCATCGGCAGCGTGGCCAACAACAACCTCACCGGTGGCCACGGTACCTGGCAGAATTTCTCCGATGCGCGCTTCAAGAAGAATGTTCGTTCCGATGTGCCCGGGCTGGACCTCATTCTGCGCCTTCGCCCGGTCACCTACCTCCTTGATGCCGAAGCGATCGAGAAGCGCACGGGTTCCTGGCAGCGCATGGATACAATGACCACCGGTGACCTTCGGGCCACGTACATGCAAAGGCTCGCCGAGGTTACAAGCGATCGCCAGACCGGATTCATCGCGCAGGAAGTGGAGGCGGCCGTCGAAGCCATCGGCTATCCGTTCGATGGGGTACATCACCCTGCGGATGACGCCGATCACTATACGCTCGGCTACGAGCAGTTCACCCTGCCTTTGATCAATGCGGTGAAGGAGCAACAAATGCAGATCGAAGAAATGGAGGCCTTGAACGCCAGGCTACACCAGCGTGTGCAGGAGCTTATCGAGTTACGCGCCGAACGAACAGCGAAGCCATGATGCGCACCTGTTCAGCACTACCGACGCGCTTCGTGCTCGCACTGTTATGGTGCGTGCCGTTCGGCATGAGCGCTCAAAATGTCGGCATCAGCTTGGATGGGGCCGTCCCGCATGCAAGTGCCCTGCTCGACGTGGATGTGAGCGGATCGCCCGCCAATGGCAAACGCGGTATGCTGATACCACGCATGACCACGGCCGAACGCGTGGCCATGCCCGCACCGGCTACCAGCACGCTGGTCTATGACACCACCGCGAACGGCTTCTGGTACTTCAACGGTATGGCATGGGTCCCCTGGGCACTGGTGGACAATGGATGGCGTACGACCGGCAATGCGGGGCTCACACAAGGGACGCATTTCATCGGCACGACGGATGATGCCAACGTACGATTGCGGGTGAACAATGTGCAGGCGGGCCACCTCGCCGATGGCATTACCAGTTTCGGAGCCAATGCGGGCGCCACCACGGGAACGGACCACACGGCCTTCGGCTACCAAGCGGCAGCGGGTTTGGATGCATTGAACGAGGTACGGAACACAGCGGTGGGATACCGTGCTGCGCTGAGCGTGACCGGTACGGCGAATAACACTGTGATAGGCAGCGAAGCTTTGTTGGCGGCAAGCGTGCTGTCATTTGTCAACACGGTGATCGGCCATCGGGCGCTGGCCTCTACGGAATATGCCACAGCATGTGTAGCGGTAGGTCACCGTGCATCGGAACTCGCTATCAATATCAGTTCTTCCGCAGTGGTAGGGGCCCAGGCCGGGGCCAATGGTACGGTCGATGGGAGCGTAGCCGTCGGCTATCAAGCAGGAATGGCAGGGCTCGACTATGGTCACGCGGTTTTCGGTAGCCGAGCTGCTGGCGCCAGGGCTTTCGGTGCGAACGCTTCACTTGCGCTCAATACGAATGTCGTAGCGAATGCCTTCGGTTACAGCGCGCTCGCCAGCACCACTACCGGGGACAGGAATGTCGCGGTAGGGTATACCGCCCTAGTAGCCAACACCACCGGTTCGTACAACACGGCCATCGGCGCACGTGCCATGATAAGTTCCACAGGCAGTTTCAATTCGGCCACAGGTTACCTGGCGCTGGGTAACCTGATCAGTGGTACGAACAACACAGCGCTGGGTGCGCTCGCAGGTCCGACCAACACAGCGTTGAGCTTCACCAGTGCCATCGGGTACAACAGTGTGCCGACCGCCAACGGAAGGATGGTATTCGGTACCACCTTGAGCACCAACCTCACCGGAGGATATGGCGCCTGGCAGAACCCATCCGATGCACGCTTCAAGCGCGATGTGCGTACCGATGTGCCGGGCATCGAGTTCATCAGGCTGCTCAGGCCGGTGACATACAACCTGGATGCACCGGCGATCGAGCATTTCACAGGCGCGGAAGCGCGACTGGCCAGCTTGGAGGACCCCGTTCCGTTACAAGAGCATCGACAAGGATGGCACGCGGTCGCCAATGCACGGTGCACAGGTCTGCTTGCACAGGAAGTAGCAGCGGCATTGGACAGTTTGGGGGCTGAACTGGACATCGTTCACCGGCCTGCGAACGAACAAGATCACTACACGCTTTCCTATGCGGCGCTTGTGGTACCGCTGGTGCGAACCGTACAACAGCAGCAGGAACGGATAGCAGCGCTGCGCACATCCAACCGCGCCTTGATCGAGCAGCTCGAAGCCCTTGAACGGCATGAGGTGGAGACGCACTGGTCAGCACAGCGCAGGGAACAGTAGCATGCAACGTAAGACCTTCAACCTGGTATTGGCGATCGGCGTAAGCTGCTTGACCGGCGTTACGACCAATGCGCAGGTCGGCATCAACACCAATGGGGGCGCACCCGCTGCCTCCGCCATGCTCGATGTGGATGCAAGCGCGTTGCCCGCCAATGGGAAGCGGGGCTTGCTACTGCCGCGGATGACCGCCGGAGAGCGTGAAGCGATCCCAGCTCCGGCAACCGGACTTCTCGTGTATGAGACGACCACCAATGCCTATTGGTACTTCAATGGAACGCTCTGGATGCAATTATTCGGATCGTACACGGACTGGCAGTTCCCAGGCAACACGGGCATCGTGCCGGGCACGCATTTCCTGGGCACCAACACTGCCGTACCGCTGGAATTCCGGCGCAACAATATGCGCAGCGCCTGGGTCTCGTCCGCAGGAACGAATACCGCATGGGGTTACCTGGCGCTGGCAGTGAACTCAGGCACGAACAATACGGCGCTCGGATCCAGGGCGCTGGCTGCCAGCACGACCGGTTCGAGGAACACGGCCGTGGGTTCGAATGCCCTGGCCAACAGTGGTAGCTCGAACAGTGTGGCTGTTGGCGCGAACGCCCTACGTGTTGGAACATCCGTGATCGCCCAGACCGCAGTAGGGGCCCGCGCCATGGAGAACTATACAAGCGGTGCGGGCAATACGGCCGTTGGGTCGAACGCACTCTTGGTGGCAACCCCCACGAATTGCACTGCGGTTGGGCAGATCGCACTGCAATATTCGACGGGTGCGAACAACACAGTATTCGGCAATCAAACGATGATCGCCAATACGAATGGCTCGGGGAATACCGCGTTCGGATCTTTGGCCTTATCCAGCCTTGCGTCCGGCTCCAACAATACGCTCATAGGCCGTATGAATTATTTCACTTCTGGTAGCGACAACACCAGCGTCGGGGCCTTTTACTATTTGACAAGTGGTACCGGGAATTGTGGTATTGGAGGGGGTGGGGGAGACAATACCGGCAACTACAACACGCTAATGGGTTCCGGGTCACACCTGGACAATGATGATGGCGCTTACGGTACGGCGTTGGGTGCAGGAACGCTGGGGTATATGCCGAACACCCCCTCATCAACGGACTTTTGCACGGCCGCAGGTTATGTTGCCTTTACCGGCATCACGGCAAACAATATGACGGCCATCGGATACAACGCCATGGCACCTGGCGGTAACGTGATCCGCTTCGGTAACGCGGCCAACAACACCGGCCTTATTGGCGGCTTCGGGGCGTGGCAGAACCTTAGCGATGCGCGATACAAGAAGAACGTGCGAGAGAACGTGCCTGGACTGGACTTCATCCTCCGGCTGCGCCCGGTCACCTATCGCTTTGATGTGAACGCTTACGACACGTTCACTGGTCTCGCCGATCACATGACCCCCGAACGGAGTTCTGAAGAGCTTGCCACTTACACTACCCACGCAAATGCCTCGTCTGACATCCGCCGCATCGGCTTCATCGCACAGGAAGTGGAAAGCGCCGCCGAATCACTGGGCTTCGAGTTCTCCGGGGTGCATCGACCCATGGACGACAAGGACCACTACACCATCGGCTACGAACAGTTCGTGGTGCCCCTGGTGAAAGCGGTACAGGAGCAGCAGGAGCAGCTTGACACCATGCTCGTTGAGTTGAACGCAGCGATGCTCCGTGTGGAACTACTAAGCGCCGACATACGCGAGGGCGTTACACTTCCCGCAATGCCGCCGCGCACTTCGGCAAACTCCCAACGGCCATGAAATTCCCGGGACTACTCTCTGCCTTGTTATGTGCTCCGGCAGCATTCGGGCAACTGTGTTCGGCAGAGGGTGTTGTGATCTCCATTGCCACAGGTACCGTGCTCACCGTGGAAGGTGACATCCTGCTGAACACCAGCGCCACCTGTGCCAATCAGGGCGAGTTGCGCGTGGCCGGCGATTGGACCAATGCCAGCGGTGGTTCCGTGATGACCGCCGCCAGTGCCGGTGTGGTCCACTTGTACGATGGCCCCCAAACGATCGATGGTACTTCCGTCACCGACTTCCGCAACCTGCGCATCAGTGGCGGGGACAAAACCCTTGAACAGGATGCAGTGGTCGGTCTGCCTGGTTCAGCCACTGGAACACTGGACCTCGATGGGGCCACGCTGCTGCTGAACGGACGCACGTTCTCCGTGTTCAATGCCGCCGCGACCGCTGTGGTCGACAATGGGGGCAGCGTACGCAGCGAGAGCGTCGATCTGGCAAGCCGCTTCCAGTGGGCACTTGGCGCGGATGTGGGCGAGCATCGCATCCCTTTCAGCACGGCGGCGGGTACTGCTTTGCCATTCGCCTTTACGCCAGTAGCGCCCTACGCCGCCAACACTTTGTTGAGCGTTGCCACCTATCCCACAGCACCGGACAACACACCCTACGCGGTGACCCCGAACCAGCAGGTGTTGCACATCATGGGCTTCGAGGTGGTGGACAACAGCCCCAATACCGTGGACCGTTTCTGGCTGGTGGACCTGCCCAACGGAAACTTCACTGGCGAGTTGCTCCTGAGCTACACGCCGCCGGAGGATGCGACCATGGGCCCCGGCCCTGTGCGCGCCCAGCGCTGGCTTGAGAGTGCAGGTACCTGGCAACCGCCACTGCCCGGGCAAAGCAACCCCGGCTTGCGCGAAGCCTTGGTACCAGCAGTGCTGTTCAGCGAAAGCGTGAACCCCGTGAATGAGCACATCTGGGCAATGGCCTACGCCAATTTGCCCCTGCCTATTGAACTGATCGCCTTCGACGCCATCGCCGTGGACAACGCCCATGTCCATTGCCTGTGGACCACCGCCAGCGAACGTGACAACGACCACTTTACCGTGGAGCGCAGCCGCGATGCGGTGCTGTTCGAGGAGGTGGGACAGGTACCAGGTGCCGGTCATTCCAATACCCCCTTGCATTACACCTTCAACGACATGAGGCCCTATCCGGGCGTGAGCTACTACCGCCTGCGCCAGACGGACTTCGATGGTACCGCGACGTGGTCACAGGCAGTCCCCGTTCACTTTACGACAACAGTTGGCGTAAGCGTGTACCCCAACCCGAACAATGGCGCGTTCACCATACATCGGCAGCAGGCGGACCTTCCGCTGTCCTTGCAACTGACCGACGGCCTGGGCAGGCTTGTACACAGTTGGAACATGCCCCAGGGAGTGGACCGGCAGTCCGTACAGTTCGACCTGGCCAGCGGTGCTTACACCCTCCGTTGGGACAACGAGCAACTGAAGCTGGTCATCAGCCGGTGAGGAGCTGTTGACCCCGCCGCCTTCTCAAGGACCCGCACGCCAGTGCGCCACTTCATGTCGGGTTTTTACTTGCCGAACGCCCTCGCATCTTCTTGCTTCGGAGATCTCTTCAGACCCCCGCCTAACCCGAACGTGGTATTTCAAATGCCGCCGCAGCCCCCAACCTTCGGTGTACCGAACGGTAGCCCCATGGATGCCTGGTCCGAAGCGATGCCCAAATCCGAAAGCCAACTTCAAGCGCCACCCCTGTTCGCCGACTACGGTGAGTACATCCCCGTTGCGAACGATCCCTTGTTCGGCGTGGTGCAGCGTATGGCGCATATGCATTTCCTGGCTCCGCTGCCACCGGAGCAGCTGGCACCGGACAGCTACATCAAGTTGGCATTGATCCTGGATGGTGAGCCACACTACTTCGATGGCCAAGGCGAACCCCTGGACTGGCACGATGGCTTTGCCGGTCATGTCCCCCCTCGCAAAGGCATTGTGACAAAAAGTGATGGACCTGTCCGCTGCCTGATGGCAAACTTCTATCCGAGTGCCTTCTTCCAACTGTTCGGAGGCCCGGTAGATCGGTTCAATGGTCTCATGATACCACCCGAACAACTGCTGGGCGATGGTGCTGCGACGCTCTATGCGGGAGTGCGCGCCACCCATGACCCACGGATAGCACTCGATGTGGTGAAGTGTTTCCTGCGCGAACTGATCACAGAACAGGCACCCGCGCAACCGTCACCCATCGCGCGACTCGAACATTACATCCGCGAACGCAAAGGCATGGTGCTGGTGAACGAGCTCGCCGAGCTGGCAGGTCTTTCCGAACGCCAGCTTCAGCGCCGCTTCAAGGAGGAGGTGGGTCTTTCGCCCAAAGCCTTCTGTTCGGTGGTGCGCTTCAACCACGTGTACAGCGAAATGAAACGCACTGGAAAACTGGACCTTGATGTAGCCCTGGCCTGTGGCTACTTCGATGAGAGCCACATGATGAAGGATCTCTCCTACTTTCTGGGTAAGGCGCCAAAACGTTTCGTATCGCTCATTCGCCCCATGGTGGACCTGAACCTGGGGCACTGATAACAAATGCTTCATACGCCGTGTCGGGTTCTTACTTGAACGGGGCGGTCGCCTGCTATTGCTTCGAGGTCCGAACCGATAAGACCGTCATACCACACGCATATCACTGAGCACGCGGCACCATAATTCAAATTCCCCTTGTAGCAAGGTCATTGATCCGCGTTGCACTCCATGAAGCGCTTCCTTCTCCTTCCATTGTTGATGGTCCTTTCATTCGGGGGATACACCCAAGGAGTAGGGATCAACAACCCCACCCCGGATCCTTCCGCCTTGCTTGACGTGAACAGCACAACCAAGGGCGTGCTCCTTTCACGGATGACCTCTGTGCAACGCGTGGCCATTCCTGCACCTGCCACTGGACTACTTGTGTTCGATAGCACACTGAACGAGTTCTGGTACTTCGACGGCACCGCATGGGTGCCTTTACTATCGGCCACGAAAGGATGGGCCTTGAACGGCAATGCCGGAACGGTTGATGGCACGCACTTCCTGGGCACTACGGATAACATTCCCCTGAGCTTTCGGGTGAATGGGGTGCAAGCCGGTCGCATTGACCACTTGATATCAAATAGCTACTACGGCTTTAATGCCGGAGCAGGAACTACGACAGGGTACGGCAATACCGCGAACGGGCAAGCCGCATTACAAAGCAACACGACCGGATATCGGAACGTTGCCATCGGCAACTATGCGCTCAGTGCCAACACGACGGGTTTCTGGAACACTGCGACCGGAGTGAGTGCTTTGGCATCCAATACAACAGGTAGGGACAATGTAGCCTATGGTGGTGGTGGCCTCTTCAACAATACGAACGGCAACTTCAACACCGCCGTTGGAGGGGTGGCCCTTCGTCAAAACACGGAAGGTTCCAGCAACACGGCGATCGGCCTCAGCGCACTCTACAACAATGTCGCAGGGTCCAAGGCTACCGCCATTGGAGAATTCGCCATGTTCAATTCCAACAATACGACCACCGCTTTCATCAATCAGAATGTGGCCATCGGAGCTTACGCATTATATGGGTCGACCACCATAGCTAATAATACCGGAAACAACAATACGGCCGTTGGGTATGAGACCCTTCGGAACAATTCCTCCGGCAGGGGAAATACGGCTATGGGTACCGTAGCATTACGTGCGAACACCATCGGCAATTGGAATACCGCGGTGGGCGATAGCGCGTTGTTCGCCAACACTTCCGGGATCAACAACACTGCCAATGGGGCGTTCGCGCTCAGGACCAATTCAACAGGCGCCCAGAACACAGCGGTCGGAAGGGATGCTTTGCTTGTCAATACGACTGGTTCTTTGAACGAAGCCTTTGGGTACCGTGCCCTCTACAGCAACACCACCGGCAATAGGAACGCGGCAATGGGAGACAGTGCCTTGTTCTACAATACGACCGGATCCGACAACGCGGCTTTCGGTTCCAAGACGTTGCTTTCCAACACCACAGGCCGGTTCAACACAGCCAGTGGTAGGGAAGCAATGAGGTCCAACACTACCGGCAGCTCCAATGCAGCTCTTGGCTACCGGGCCATGTACAGCAATACCAGCGGCTCAGATAACGTGGCCGTGGGAGATAGCGCCCTCCTCGCCAACACGATCGCAAGCTACAATACCGCCATTGGCAAACATGCATTGCGGTCGAACTCTGCAAACTACAACACCGGGGTGGGCTACCAGGCTTTGTTCGCGAACACCTTCGGTTATATGAATAGTGCTTTCGGAGGCCAGGCGCTGCGGAACAACATTTCCGGGGTCTTCAATACGGCAGTGGGTTACAGCTCTCTGAACCAGAACACCCTGGGCGGTGATAACACGGCGATCGGATACTCCAGCATGGGTCAGAATACAACTGGAAACCGGAACGCCGCGACCGGTTATTGGGCTTTGACCAAGAACACCACCGGTGCATACAACACGGCCACTGGAGCGGAGGCCATGCGGGAAAATACTTCCGGAGAGGACAACGTCGCTCAGGGTTACCAGGCCTTATGGTCCAATAGCACGGGAAGCAATAACACCGCAGCCGGTAGACGCGCATTGGCAACTAATCGCACCGGATCTTCGGCGACCGCTATAGGTTACGGTGCGATGGAGAACAGTAATTCCAGTACGACACCATTCACCAATTACAGCGTGGCTATTGGTTTCGAGGCCCTGAGGGGGTCGGCTTTAGCAGCCTCCAATACGGGCAACTATAATTCCGCTGTTGGCTATCAGGCCCTGTATTCCAATTCCATGGGCTACGACAACGTGGCCATGGGAGTGGAGGCCATGTATGCCAATACCACCGGAAATCGAAATAGTGCCATTGGCCGAAGTGCGCTGTACAGCAATACCACTGGCTACGGTAATAGCGCCATGGGATTTGCTGCACTCACTTTCAACACGACGGGATATGGGAATACCGCTTCAGGTCGCGGGGCATTGTACGCGAACACGACGGGCGTTTCCAATACGGCCGTTGGGCTTACTGCACTCTACACCAACACCACGGGCAATTACAACACCGCGATCGGCAACGCGGTGGATGTGGACGCCACCAACCGGGAGAATACGGTGACCATTGGTGGCACCGGCAATCTGGCACTGGGCGGAAGCAACCGCGTGCGTATCGGCAACAATGCCATGACCTCCATCGGTGGCCAGGTAGGTTTCGCTGCGATCTCTGACGAACGCACCAAGACCAATGTGTTGGAGAATGTTCCGGGGCTTGCGTTCATTACACGCCTCAAGCCGGTCACATACAAATTCAGTATCGCACAAAGCAATGCGGTGCAGGGGAAAATGGATACGGTCAGTTGGGCGGGTAAGTATGACATCGAGCAGATCCGTTTCACCGGCTTCCTTGCGCAGCAGGTGGAGCAAGCTGCCATGGACTCAGGGTACGACTTCAGTGGTGTGGACAAACCAGAGGACGGGCAAGGGCTTTGGGGCTTACGCTACGGGGAGTTCACAGTACCCCTGGTAAAAGCGGTACAGGAAATGAACGACACCGTGCAGACGCAACAGATCCTGATCGTGCAATTGCAGGAAGAGTTGAAGGCCCTGCGCCAAGAACTGCAACAACTCCAGAACGGCCGGTGAGGTGGTTCACCAGCATGGCCTTCGGTGTATACAGGCAATAGGTCGACGGTCGATCGTGAACCATATATTGCTGAATTGCCCCGATCTGGAAATGATCTTATTGCGTAGATCCGCCATCCATGGCCTACTTCCTACGTGGCATTTTGAGCCTCGCGGACCGACCCGATCTTCGCCATTTAGTGCGCAGCGTTGAATGACCATGTCGGGTTTTTACTTGCGCCATGTTCTCGCATTTTCTTGGTTCGAAGATCTCTTCGACCTGCGCCTAACCCGAACGTGGTATTTCAAATGCCGCCGCACCTCCCAACCTTCGGTGTTCCGAACGGCAGCCCCAAGGATGCCCGTCCCGAAGCGATGTCCGAGACCGATCACGAACTTCAAGCGCCCCCGATCTTCGCCGACTACGGTGAGTATATCCCCACTGCGAACGAGCCCTTGTTCGGCATCGTGCAGCGCATGGCACAAATGCACTTCCTGGCGCCGCTGCCACCCGAGCAATTGGCACCGGACAGCTACATCAAGCTGGCATTGATCCCGGAAGGGGAGCCACACTACTTCGATGGCCAGGGCGAACCCATGGATTGGCACGATGGGGTCGCAGGCCATGTACCGCCACGCAAAGGCATTGTTGCTACGAGCAATGGACCAGTACGCTGCCTGATGGTCAACTTCTATCCAAGCGCATTCCACCGGCTTTTCGGTGGTCCGGTGGATCGGTTCAATGGGAGGATGGTACCACCAGAACAGGTGCTGGGCACTGCTGCAGCCACGCTCTATGAGAATGTTCGCGCGACGATCCATGCACAGTCGACGATCGATGTCGTTAAGAATTTCCTGATCGACCTGGTCGCCAGGAAGGCCCCCGCTCCACCATCATCCATTGCGCGTCTGGAGCATTACATCCGCGAACGAAAGGGCAAGGTGCTGGTGAATGAGCTCTCTGAACTTGCCGGACTTTCCGAGCGCCAACTCCAGCGGCGCTTCAAGGAGGAGATCGGCCTTTCGCCCAAAGCCTTCTGTTCGGTGGTGCGCTTCAACCACGTGTACAGCGAAATGAAACGCATTGGAAAATTGGACCTGGACGTGGCCATTTCCTGTGGCTATTTTGACGAGAGCCACATGATGAAGGATCTCTCCTACTTTCTGGGTAAGGCACCAAAACGTTTCGTATCGCTGATCCGCCCCATGGTGGACCTGAACCTGGGGCATTGATAACAAATGCTTCACACGCCATGTCGGGTTCTTACTTGGACCAACCGCGCCGTCATTGTTGCTTGCGCCAGCCAGGCACGTTACTACCAACGTGGTATTGTATCCGGCATCCTCGTGTAGTCCTTTTGAAAGGTGGTCCTTCAACACGGAGATGACCGTTCACCATTCAACGAATATCAACACCAGCAGCGGATCGCATCAATAACACGATGGCCCGGCGGGCGCGCGCATATGCTCCACCACACACTACACCATGCAAATGGAGACCCACGCACTCACACTCCTGTTCGCAGGCACGCTGGCGACCGCCCTCCACGCCAACAACATCCAGGTCACCAACACCACCCTCGTTGACAATACCGGCAGCACCGTGAAGGTGCAGTTCGATGTGACCTGGGAGAACAGCTGGCGGGGTGAGGGGGTGAACAACTGGGATGCAGCATGGGTGTTCGTGAAGTACAAGCTTTTTGGCGATGACGCTTGCGACCATGTGGACCTTCAGCACACCGGTCATGTGGCCCCGAGCGGTTGCTTGATCGACAATGGCCTGCTCGCACCGGGCGCGGCGTATGATGCGGCAAGCAACCCAGTGGTGGGTGTGTTCATCCGCCGCGATGTGGAGGGCACCGGCACGTTCGTGGCCACTGGCGTGCAATTGCTCTGGGACTATTCCACCCTGGGCGTATTCTTTGGTGACATCAGCGAAGTGCGCGTGTATGCCATTGAGATGGTGTACATCAATGAAGGTGCGTTCCACCTGGGCAGTGGCGGTACGGAAACGAGCGCCTTCAAGACGGGCAATACCACACAACCCTACCACATCACTTCGGAGGATCCCATTCAGGTCTCTTTGAACCAGCAAGCACTCTGGGCGACCGGGGACATCGTGACCGGACCCCTTGCCGCCAACTTCCCCAAGGGCTTTGCGGCCAGCTACATGATGAAGTACGAGATCAGCCAGCAGCAGTATGTGGACTTCTTGAACAGCCTGACGCGCCAACAGCAGGACACACGGACCGGAACGGACCTGTCCATGGGCATCTCGGCCGTCACAGATACCTACGTAATGAGCGCCACGTCCTCCATTATTGCGCGCAACGCCATTCGATGCGATTCCAACATCGATCCCAACGGGACGATCACATTCTATTGCGATGCCAATGGGAACGGTACAGGTGGCGAAGCGGATGACGGCCTCTGGGTGGCGTGCGGCTTCCTGCATGGTGGCGACATGGCGGCCTACCTGGATTGGAGCGGCCTAAGGCCCATGACCGAACTGGAATTCGAGAAGGCTTGCCGGGGCGCGCTTCCGCCCTTGGTGAACGAGTTCCCATGGCGCAGTGCGAGCATATGCCTTCAAGCCTATGCGCTCGCCAGCAGTGGTGCCGCCGATGAAGCCATCTCATCGAACTACAGTACAACGGTGGGCAATGCGAACTATTCAAGCACCGGCTTGCTTGCTCCGGCGCGTGTGGGCATCTACGCCGCGCATCCCTCCAATGCCGGTCGTACCACGGCGGGGGCTGGCTATTACGGAACCATGGAGCTCGCCGGGAACCTGTGGGAGTTCGCCGTTTCTCTCGCCACTACAGCAGGGCAGGCCTTTCCCGGCACCCATGGCGACGGGCGCCTTTCTGTGACCGGGCAGGGGGATCAAGCAGCATGGCCGACCCAGGCGTCCGGCTACGGCACAAGAGGTGGCACCTTCTCGTCCAATTCGGAGAACCTGCGCGTCTCCGACCGCGAGTTCGCCGGAGCTATCGTCCCGGTAAGAGCGAATAACCTAGGCGGCCGTGGAGTCCGCACAGCACCGTGAACCATGCTGCTCCACCAGAACCACACGAACACTACTGTACCAATGCGATCGATCACTTTCCTCCCCCTCCTTTTGCTGCTGGCAGGCACCACCCTCCACGCCAACAACATCCAGGTCACCAACACCACCTTGGTGGACAACACCGGAAGCACCGTAAAGGTGCAATTCGATATCAGTTGGGAGAACAGCTGGCGCGGCGGCGGTGTGGCCAACTGGGATGCCGCATGGGTCTTTGTGAAGTACCAACTGAGCAATGGTGCCTGGGGACATGCGCGCTTGGGCAATACCGGGCACACTGTGCCAACGGGCAGTTTGATGGAGATGGGCCTGCTCACCCCGGGCAGCTCATATGACGCCACCACGAACCCGGTGATCGGCACCTTTCTGCGGCGCGATGCCGATGGCACCGGCACCTTCAGCGCTTCCGGCGTGCAACTGTTCTGGGACCATGCGGCGCAGGGGATCCTCGCCAGCAACGATCTCACAGCGGTCCAAGTTTTCGCGGTGGAGATGGTGTACGTGAACGAAGGGCCGTTCATGCTCGGTGGCCCAGGCCTTTTGGAGCACAACAAGTTCCAGACAGCTATGAGCCAAGCTCCTTTTCAAGTTACTTCTGAAGCACCATTGGTGATCTCCTCTACCGGGTTTTGGGCAATGGGGCATATCGTTGCTGGCACGTTGGGCGCCGCATTCCCAAAAGGCTATGCGGCGAGCTATGTGATGAAGTATGAGATCAGCCAGAAACAACTTGTGGACTTCCTGAATACGCTCCTCCGTGTCCAGCAAGATCTCTGTGTCTTGAACATGGAAGCCGAATGGGTACTGAATGGACAGAACACGAACGATCCCATCTACCGTCAGGGTGTGGGAGCAAGTGGAGCGAACAACATAGGAGCGCCAGTCCACTTCCACACCTATTTCCCATTTGTTGCCAGCAATTATCTGGATCGATCCCTGCTATACCGATACTTGGACTGGTCAGGATTGCGGCCCATGAGTGAAATGGAGTACGAGAAGGCATGCCGTGGGCCATTACCACCCACCGGCAACGAGTATGCATGGGGCACTGAAGTCCTGGCGATCACAGCGAATGCCTATACATTGACCGATCCCGGATATGCAGGGGAGTCCATACTCACTGGTTTTGATAACTCCGGGAACGCGAATTTCACCGCTGCAGGAGGTGATGCATTCATTGTTGGCCCTTTCCGTGTCGGCATATTCGCCGCCCATCCCAACAATAATGGACGCGCGGGTTCGGGTGCGAGCTATTATGGCATAATGGAACTCACGGGTAACGTGGGGGAACAGGTGGTGGGTGTGTCAACACTGACAGGGCAGAGTTACACGGGTATCCATGGCAACGGCACGTTGGACACGTGGGGTCTTGCCGACGTGCCTGGCTGGCCGATCGACCTCATGGTCAGGGGCGGATCGTTCTTCAGTGGATCGTTCCAGGGCTATGTTTCCTATCGGCAAGCCAGCAGTACTTCTGGTGGAGGTCCACCAAACGGTGGCCGCGGGGTGCGCACCGCACCTTGATCACTTCCCTTAATACGATCTCAGACCC
Source organism: Flavobacteriales bacterium (assembly GCA_041745875.1). GTDB lineage: Bacteria > Bacteroidota > Bacteroidia > Flavobacteriales_F > PHOS-HE28 > PHOS-HE28. Next base: position 59,727 of record JBGTIB010000306.1, read on the forward strand.
TACACCCATGCAAGCGTTCCACTTCCTTCCCCTCCTTGGCCTGCTGGCAGGCACCACCCTCCACGCCAACAACATCCAGGTCACCAACACCACCCTGGTGGACAACACCGGCAGCACCGTGAAGGTGCAGTTCGACATCAGTTGGGAGAACAGCTGGCGCGGCGGCGGCGTGAACAACTGGGACGCGGCCTGGGTGTTCGTGAAGTACCGGCAGGGGCAGGGCAACTGGCAACATGTTTACGTGAACCTCTCGGGGCATACCGCGCCTGCGGGCAGCCTTATTGAACCAGGGCTGGTGGATCCGGGTGCAACCCACAATGCGACAAGTAATCCTGTTGTGGGCCTCTTCCTGCACCGCGATGCAGATGGCAACGGCACCTTCACCGCCAACGGTGTGCAGTTGCTGTGGGACTACAGTGTGTTTGGTATCGCATTCAATGACATCAGCCAAGTGCAGGTGTTCGCCATTGAAATGGTGTATGTGAACCAAGGGGCGTTCGCGGCAGGCGGCGGTGGCACGGAAGTCTATGCCTTCACCCTTACCACCATCAGCACCGGCACGGCCAACACGGCACCCAGCGGCACCGGCAGCTTAGGCGGTCAGGCAGGAGGTTTCCCCACTGGGCAAACGGCACCCACTAGTGCCACCTGGCCCAACGGCTTCAACGCCTTCTACTGCATGAAGTACGAGGTAACGCAGCAGGGCTACGTGGACTTCCTGAACACCCTGACCTATACCCAGCAAGCAACGCGCACGGCCACGGCCCCCACCAGCGCCGCAGGCACCGGGGCCTTGATCAGCACCAATGCCAACCGCAACGGCATTGACATCCAGATACCGGGCGTGAGCCCCAGCACCCCAGCGCAATATGCCTGCAACCTGAACGGCAACGGCGTGTATGGCGAAGCCACGGACGGCATGGACGTCGCCTGCAACTATATGAGTTGGGGCGACCTGACGGCCTACTTGGATTGGTGCGGCTTGAGGCCCATGACGGAATTGGAGTTCGAAAAGGCCTGCCGCGGACCCCTGTTGCCGGTGGCCAATGAATATCCATGGGGTACCACAAGCATCGCAGGCAGTGCCTACACACTGGCCAATCCCGGGGCAGCCAACGAGGGCATCGCCACCAACTACAGCAGCACTTTCGGGAATGCGAGCACTACCATCACCGATGGCGCCATCGATGGCCCCCTGCGCGTGGGGATCTTTGCGGCCAATGTCAGCAATAGTGGCCGCGTAACGGCCGGTGCCAGCTACTACGGCATCATGGAATTGGGCGGTAACCTGTGGGAGCGGCCGGTTACCATCGGCAATCCGAGCGGCCGGGCATTTACCGGCACGCATGGTAACGGGGTTTTGGCCGTAGGCGGCGATTCGGATGGGGTCACGTGGCCCACGCCTGGCACAGCGGACGGCGCTGGCTCTCGTGGCGGCCACTGGAACGGCGGTCAGCCGAACGCGTACGTTGCCACCCGCGGCATTGCCACCTTCGCCGTCAGCAGTCGCGACGATGACAATGGTGGCCGAGGTTGTCGCTTGGTGCCATAGCCGGGGTTTTCAAGCCCTAACACAGGGGTATGGGGCCTAGCCCCATAGAAGATTAAGAAGACCAGTTAGCACCGAGATCACCACTCTGGCAACTGATCGCACCGGAACAGCAGCCCAGCAACACAAGAATAGACCGATGAGCCCGAACAACGAACAAACCCCCTGCATCCTCCTTGCCGTGGTCCTGCTTTTGGTGGCGCAGAGCACGCGGGCCAACAACATCCAGGTCACCAACATCACCCTGCAGGACAACACCGGCAGCTCCGTGATGCTGCACTTCGACCTGAGCTGGGAGAATAGCTGGCGAGGTGGTCCGGTAGCGAATTGGGATGCGGCATGGCTCTTCGCAAAGGTGAAGTTGAGCAGCGGCGAGTGGCAGCACATCCAGCTGGCGAACAGTGGGCCCGAAGCGCCCGCCGGCACGCAGATCGAATTGGGGCTGGTGCTTCCAGCAAGTGTTTACAACAGCAGCAGCAATCCGGTGGTGGGTGTGTTCCTGTACCGCAACACCAATGGCTACGGGAACCTCGATGCCACCGATGTGCAACTTCTTTGGAACTACCAGGACCAGGGCATTGCGGTTCCGGTACAGGTGGCCGAAGTGCGCGTGTACGCCATCGAAATGGTGTACGTGAACGAAGGCGCGTTCATGGCAGGTGGTGGTGGTTTGGGCAGCGTGTACACCTACCCCACCACAAGCGTTCCTTATTCCGTGACGAGCGAGGCCGCGATCAACGTGGGCACCACGGCGGGCCAGCTGTACTACGCGGAAGGCTCCGGACAATCGGGCGATCGTGGTGGTCCCATTCCGGCCAACTACCCCAAGGGCTTCAAGGCCTTCTATGCCATGAAGTACGAAGTGAGCCAGCAGGGTTATGCTGACTTTCTGAACACCTTGACCTTTGCCCAACAGCTCACACGCACCGCCACCGCACCCAGCTCAGTGGCGGGCACCGGTGCGCTCTCCAGCAGCAATGCCGATCGCAACGGCATCGACATCAGCACGCCCGGCGTGGATCCCGGAACAGCGGCCGTGTATGCCTGCAACCTGAATGGCAACAGCGTGTACGGCGAAGCCGATGACGGCAAGGACATCGCGTGCAACCACCTGAGCATTTCGGACCTGTGGGCCTACCTGGACTGGAGCGGTTTGCGGCCCATGAGCGAACTGGAATTCGAGAAGGCCTGTCGCGGACCGAGCACTCCTGTGGCGAACGAGTACCCCTGGGGTGCCGGCATCGCACTGACGGGCTACACGCTCGCGGATGCAGGCACCACCAACGAAGGCATCGCCACGGCATACAGCCCCATCAACGGCAATGCGGTCTGGCAGAACACCTCGGTGAACTTCGATGGGCCTGTGCGTGTGGGTGCCTTCGCCGCGAATGCGGGGAATACCGGCCGTGCATCGTCCGGTGCCAGCTATTACGGCATCATGGAACTGGGTGGCAATGTCAACGAGCGGGCGATCACACTAGGGCATCCCGGCGGTCGCAGTTACAGCGGGAACGGCCATGGCGACGGCATGTTGGCGGTCGATGGCACCGCCGATCCCGACACCTGGACCACCGCGATCACGGCCACCGGTTTCCGGGGTGGCGGCTGGAACGACTTCGCCGCCGGTCGCTTACAAACTTCCGACCGTGGCCTCGTGAACTGGGTCCGCCTGGATCGCTATGTCGACAGCGGCGGACGTGGCGTACGCACCGCACCTTGATCCCTGCAGAGCCATGAGCTACACAACACAGCGCGGTGCTCGCCTCATGAAGGCCCCACACTCCATCATCTGGTTGTTGCTGACCGTCCTTGCTACGGCGAATGCGATGGCGCAGACGAACCCGACACCACAGAACATTCCCTACACGCAGGACTTCAGTGCCCTGGCACATAACAGCACTACGCTACCTGCGGGTTGGCAAGGGTGGCGCATCGGCGCTGCTGCTTCCACCAGCTACCAGGTGGTGCCCGCCACGGCCGACCTTCCGTTGATCGCATCGAGTACAGCGGCCACCACAACGGGCGGCATCCACAACTACGCCGGGAAGATCGGCTTCCTCAATTCAGGAACGGTGAACGCCGCAGTGGTTCTGGCGCTGAATACGCGTGCACGTACCAACATCGAGGTCGCATTCGAACTGATGACCATCAGGAACCCTTATTCGGCCTTTCCTCCGAACCTGGGGTTCAGTGAAGCGGTGATGCAATACCGCATCGGCACAAGCGGCAATTTCACCACCCTGCCCGACACGGAATATCAGAGCAATTCCACCAACCAGACCGCTCCGGTCACCACGCCGCAGAACAGCCAGTCCTACAGCATCACACTTCCTGCGGCATGCGAAGATCAGCCCGTAGTGCAACTCCGCTGGGTGGCGCGCGATGTGATAGCGGCCAGTTCCAGACCGAGCTTCGCTGTGGACAACATCAGCGTCACCGGTACGTGCATTCCGGCCAGCGCAGAGATCAGTTATGCTGGCTCACCCTACTGCAGCGATGTCGGGATCGCGGATCCAACACTGATCGGGACAAGTGGCGGGGTCTACACCGCAAGTGGAATGACCATCGATGCAGCCACCGGTACGATCACTTTGAACGGTAGCAGTTCCGGGAACGTGACCTACACCATTGTTGCGGAGAACGGGTGCACGGGTGCTGAAGCCACTGCAGATGTGGTCATCAGTCAGGCCGCTTCGGCGGATGCCGGTGGAGCCTATACCTCGGTGGAGGCCGCGACAACTGCGATCTCCGCCATCGCCAACGGACCGGGCAGTTGGAGCGGCGGCCAGGGCACCTTCGCAGATGCGGGTACCCCCAGCACCACTTACACGCCGATCCCGGCGGAATTGGGCTACACCGTGGTGCTCACCTGGACCACCGACGATCCCGATGGCGCCGGGCCGTGTTCCGCAGCGAGCGATGATGCGTTGATGCACGTGGATTTCCTCGTCTACACACCCATGTTCTCCGGAGGAATTGGTCGGGGCGATGCCAGCACGGCCTACGAAGCACCACCGATCACCGCCGACATTTACAACGGTGGTATCGGGCGCGGCGATGCAGCCGATCTGTATGTAAGCGCACCCGTTGCGTCCAGCATTTTCAGTGGCGGGAACGGACGTGGCGACGTGGCGGACCTCTTCGTCAGCGCGCCTGTCGCATCGAGCATCTTCAGCGGCGGTAATGGTCGTGGTGATGTGGCCGACCTCTTTGTGAGCGCGCCAATTGCATCGAACATCTTCAGTGGCGGGAACGGCCGAGGTGATGTGGCCGATCTCTTTGTGAGCGCGCCCATCGCATCAAGCATTTTCAACGGCGGAAATGGCCGCGGTGATGTGGCGGATCTTTTTGTCAGTGAGCCCATCGCATCGAGCATCTACTTCGGCGGGAACGGACGTGGCGATGTGGCCGATCTGTTCGTAAGCCCACCGATAGCGTCCAGCATATTCGCCGGCGGCATTGGTCGGGGCGATGTGTCATCATTGTACACGGTGCCACTGAACCTGCAGTTGGCGGTGAAGGCTTACTTAGAAGGACCGTACGACGCAGGCCTGAACCGCATGAAGGATGATCTGCGCAGCATCGGACTACTCCCCACGGCTGAACCGTATACCGCGCTGGGCTACACCTTCGTAGGCGGCGGCGGCGAAACGGCGAACGCGAGTGTATTCAATAGTGGAGGGGGAAGCAACCGCATCGTGGATTGGGTGATCGTTGAACTGCGTGATGCGGACGACCCCGGCACCATCGTATCCAGCCGTTGTGCCTTGATACAACGTGACGGTGATGTGGTGGGCCTCGATGGCACTTCCGCCGTGGAAATGGCGGCCGGGTCGGGCAACTACTTCGTGGCGATCCGCCACCGCAACCACCTCGGGGTGATGACGGCCGCACATATGGCGTTGAGCGAAACACCCGTGAGCGTCGACTTCACACAGGCGGTGTTCGCCACATACGGCACCGATGCGCGTAAGGCGGCAGGCTCCAGCATGGTACTTTGGGCGGGCGACGTAAGTTTCGACGGCATCCTGAAATACGCGGGCCAGTCCAATGATCGCGACCCCATACTCACAGCCATTGGTGGCATAGTACCGACGAATACGATCAATGGATATCGCGGCGAGGATGTGAACATGGATGGCGTAGTGAAGTATGCGGGACAGGCGAACGATCGGGACCCGATCCTCCAGAACATCGGCGGTGTAGTACCTACTGCGGTGCGTTCCGAGCAGATACCCTGATGCGATGATCAAGCCCTTGCCTAACGCGTGGCTTTCCGAGCCACACGACCAAGGTGTTCCGTGGCCATGATCGCCCTTTTCCGGCGAACGAACGACTTTTGCACGACCCAAGATCCGCAGGCCACCAGGCGGACACCAACATCATGCGCATCAAAATTCGGGTACTGCTTACCCTCTCTTTGCTCGTCCTGGGGGCCACGCTCCACGCCCAGGAATACGTGGAACTCCGCAATGCCGAGGTCCAGGACATGGTGTTCCTCGGAGAGACCGTGGCCTACCGCGACTGGGACAGCACCCGTGTGTTCGATGACCCGATCATCCGCGATGAGAACAGGCTGCTCGTGGACAAGGGACGTCCCGATGGTTACAAGGCCGCACGGCTACACCAGCAGTTGAACCCCGATGCGCTGCCCCTGGGCGATGATCCCGCATGGCAACGGGAGGATGGCTCACGCGGCGGTGATCGGGCACTGGATCTCACCATCAACGGACAGGGCTATACCAATGTGAACCCGGCCGATCCCTGCCTGGACGTGGGCCCGAACCACGTGATACAGATGATCAATGGTTCATCCGGTTCCTACTTCCGCATCTACAACAAGAGCGGCAGCCCGCTGGGCGCACAGGTCTACCTCGACAACTTCATCAATGCCATTGGGGGGATCGGCAGCTACAATGGCGCCGGCGATCCCATCGTGCTCTATGATGCCATCGCCGACCGCTGGTTGATGAGCGAGTTCGCTTCCACGGGCAACCGCATGATCGTGGCCGTCTCATCCACACCGGACCCTGCGGGCACCTGGTACGCCTACAGTTTCACGGCCAACAATTTCCCCGACTATCCGAAGTACGCGGTGTGGCACAACATGTACCTGATCACCACCAACGAGAACTCCCCGGCCACCTACGCACTGGATCGCACCCGCATGTTGCAGGGGCTCTCGGCCACGGCCCAACGGTTCACTGTTCCCACGTATCCCACCATCGGTTTTCAGGCCACCACACCCATCACGCACGACGGTGATCCGGCGCCGCCCTCCAACGCACCCGCCATGTTCATGCGCATGGCCGACGATGCCTGGAGCGCCTCCATCCCGAACGACCGCCTGGAGATCTGGACCTTGACGGTGAACTTCAGCACGCCTGCCAACTCCGTGCTCGCGGGCCCCACCTTGTTGGCCACACAACCTTTCGACACGCATCTGTGCGGCTACACTTCCTTCTCCTGCATTCCGCAACCCAACACGAGCACCCGGCTGGACCCGCTGCGCGAGGTGATCATGAACCGCGCCATCTACCGCAATTTCGGTACGCATGAAACCATCGTGTGCAACCACGCCACCGATGTGAACGGGAACGATCGTGCCGGTGTCCGGTGGTACGAACTACGCCGCACAGCGGTGGCCAACCCATGGTCCATCCACCAGCAAGGCACGTATTCGCCGGATTCCGACCATCGTTGGATGGGCGCCATCGCCATCAACGCAAGTGGCGATATCGGCCTGGCGTACAATGTTTCAAGCACGACGGTCTTCCCATCGATCCGCTACACCGGACGCCTGGTCTCCGACCCCCTGGGGCAGATGACCTTCGCGGAAATGACCGTCGTGGCAGGCACCATCCGAAACGCCAGCAACCGCTATGGCGACTACAACTCGCTGGACGTGGATCCTGCTACCGGGAATTTCTGGGGTACGGCCAAGTACAACGTCCAAACCAGTTGGAGTACACGCATTTTCCAATTCTCCTTCGCACAACCCAATGTGCTCATATCACCCAAGGTCTTCCTGGAAGGACCATTGAACGGCACCGGTACCTTGATGAGCGATGTACTCCGCAGTCAGGGTCTGGTGCCCACGCAGCAACCCTATACGGCGCTCGGCTATGTGTTCACCGGCCCCTTCACCGGCACCACCACCGCAGGGGTGCTCAGCACCACCGGTAACAATGCCATCGTGGATTGGGTGATAGTGGAACTGCGCGCCTCGGGCAATGCCTCCACCATCGTGGCCAGCCAACCGGCGCTGGTGCAGCGCGATGGTGATGTGGTGGCCGTGGATGGCATTTCACCGCTGTCCTTCTCACTTCCCGCGGGTAACTACTTCGTGGCGCTGCGGCACCGCAA
>JBGTIB010000307.1:0-6250 GCA_041745875.1 Flavobacteriales bacterium
GACAATCTGAGCGGCTTCTCAGAAGCGATCTCCTTGGTGTACCCCAATAGTGACATCCAACTCTGCATCGTTCACCAAGTGCGCAACACGCTCAAGTATGTGAGCTACAAACACTACAAAGAGGTGGTCAAGGATATGCGGGCCATCTACCGAGCACCTGGCGAAGAGCAAGCGCTGCAAGCCTTGGAGGTCTTCAGTGACAAGTGGGGCGAACGCTACCCCAAGGCGGTCAACTCCTGGCGCACCAACTGGCCGCTGCTTGCCAGCCAGTACCGCTACAGCGAGCGCATACGCAAGTTGATCTACACGACCAACCCGATAGAAGGCTTCCATGCGCAACTGCGCAAGTACACCAAGACCAAGCGCGTGTTCGCTAGTGACATGGCCTTGCTCAAGCTGCTCTTCCTGGCCCAGCAGCGCATCGTAGAAAAGATGTCCGCCAAACCCATCTTCGCATGGAGAGATATCGCTGCTGAACTACGCCTGCTCTTCGGTCCGCGCTTCGATCCACAGCTTACCAACAACGATCAACAGGTTATGAGTCTCCCCCAAACCCCCTCGTTGAAAACCCAACAACATCAACAACAACAGTGATTAAGATCATGACACACTTAATCTAACAGACCCGACCCCGATGGACAGCAACGGACAGAGATGGACGGCGCACGGCCACCTCTGTCCATTGTTGTCCATACTTAGTACAAGTAGGAGGCTAGCGGCATGTGGAAAACTCCCACCCTCCCCTCCCACCCCTCCCAGATAACTTCGTGGCCCCGCCATGCAGTTCTCCCACCTCCACGTCCACACCCAGTTCTCCCTCCTCGACGGCGCAGCTGCCATCCCCAACCTGTACAAGAAGGCCATTGCCGATGGGCAACCCGCCCTGGCCATCACCGACCATGGCAACATGTTCGGGGTGTTCAAGTTCGTGGCCGAGGCGGGCAAACACAAGAACGAGGATGGCAGCCTGAAGGTGAAGCCCATCGTGGGCTGCGAGTTCTACCTGGTGGAGGACCGGCACAAGAAGCAGTTCACCCGCGAGGAGAAGGACCGACGCTACCACCAGCTGATGCTGGCGAAGAACGCCGAGGGCTACAAGAACCTGAGCAAGCTGTGCTCGCTGGGCTTCATCGACGGATATTACAGCAAGTACCCGCGCATCGACAAGGAGTTGGTGCTGCAGTACCACGAAGGACTGATCGCCACCACCTGCTGCTTGGGGGCCAGCGTGCCACGCACCATACTGCGCAAGGGCGAAGCGGCGGGTGAAGAAGAGTTCAAGTGGTGGCTGGACCTCTTCGGCGAGGACTACTACATCGAGCTGCAGCGCCACGGTATTCCCGAGCAGGAGACCGTGAACGCCGTGCTGGTGAAGTGGGCCGCGAAATACAACGTGCCCATCATCGCCAGCAACGACAGCCACTACGTGGAGCGCGAGGATGCCAACGCGCACGACATCCTGCTCTGCATCAACACCGGCGAAAAGCAGAGCACCCCCAGCAACAAGGATTTCGACGACGAGGAGACCAAGCCCAAGGGCACGCGCTTCGCCTTCGCCAACGACGAGTTCTTCTTCAAAACGAAGAACGAGATGCTCCAGAAGTTCAGCGATCTGCCCCAGGCGCTGGACAACACGCAGATGATCGTCGACAAGATCGAGCCGCTGAAACTGAAGCAGGACATCCTGCTGCCGAACTACGAGATACCGGCGGGCTTTGCTGATCAGGATGAATACCTGCGGCACCTTACGTACCAAGGGGCGGTCAAGCGGTGGTTGGGTAGTGGTACCCTCGATCAGGGCACCCGTACCGTCGACCCATTGGGTCGACCCGCCAGCGCCACCACGGACACTGGCCTCACCGGCAGCATAGACAGCCTCGACCCCAAGATCAAGGAACGCCTCGACTTCGAGCTCTTCACCATCAAGACGATGGGCTTCGCGGGCTACTTCCTGATCACGCAGGACTTCATCAACCACGGCAAGAACATCGGCGTGTTCGTGGGGCCCGGGCGTGGTAGTGCGGCGGGCAGTGCGGTGGCGTATTGCATCGGCATCACCAACATCGACCCCATCAAGTACGATCTGCTGTTCGAACGTTTCCTCAATCCGGAACGCAAGAGCATGCCTGATATCGACACCGACTTCGACGACGAAGGGCGGCAGAAGGTGATCGACTACGTGGTGGACAAGTACGGCAAGAACCAGGTAGCGCAGATCGTCACCTACGGCAGCATGGCCGCCAAGCTGAGCATCCGCGATGTGAGCCGCGTGCTGGACCTGCCACTGAACGAGGCCGACCGATTGAGCAAGCTGGTGCCCGAGCGGCCCGGCATCGAACTCACGCGTGTGTTGCGCGCTCCTCTGGAAGGTGACAAGAGCCTGAAGCAGAAGGAAGGCCTGAACAGCGACGAGTTGGCCAACGTGAAGCAGTTGCGCGACATCCTGGAAGGTGGCGAACTGCTCGCCGATGTGTTGCGCGAAGCGGAGAAGCTGGAAGGCAGCGTGCGCGGCATAGGCATCCACGCGGCGGGGCTGATCATCGCGCCGCACGACCTGAAGGAGATCCTGCCGGTGTGCACCACGAAGGACTCGCCGATGCTGGTGACGCAGTACGACGGCAAGGTGGTGGAGGACGCGGGTGTGATCAAGATGGACTTCCTGGGGCTGAAGACGCTGACGATCATCCGCGATGCGCTGCGCATGATCGAGGCGAACACCGGGAAGTGGATCGAGATCGACGAGATCCCACTGGACGACACCAAGACCTACGCCCTCTACCAACGCGCCGAGACCAACGGCACCTTCCAGTTCGAAAGCGCCGGCATGCAGAAGTGGCTGCGCGAACTGAAGCCCGACCAATTCGCGGACCTCATCGCCATGAACGCCCTGTACCGTCCGGGGCCCATGGACTACATCCCGCTCTTCATCAAACGCAAGCTCGGGCAGGAAAACATCCGTTACGACCTCCCCGAGATGGAGGAATACTTGGGCGAGACCTACGGCATCACCGTGTACCAGGAACAGGTGATGTTGCTCAGCCAGAAGCTCGGCGGTTTCAGCAAGGGCGATGCGGACATCCTGCGCAAGGCGATGGGCAAGAAGGACCGCGCTACGCTGGACAAGATGAAGGGCAAATTCCTGGACGGCACCAAGGAACGCGGCTTCGATGCCAAGGTCTGCGAAAAGGTGTGGACCGACTGGGAGGCCTTCGCGCAGTATGCCTTCAACAAATCGCATAGCACCTGCTACGCCTTCGTGGCCTACCAGACCGCCTGGCTAAAGGCCAACTACCCCAGCGAGTTCATGGCCAGTGTGCTCACGCATTCGCAGAGCAGCATCGACAAGGTCACCTTCTTCATGGAGGAATGCCGGCGCATGGGAATCTCCGTGCTGGGCCCGGATGTGAACGAAAGCCAGTACCGTTTCAGCGTGAACAAGGCCGGTCAGATCCGCTTCGGATTGGGTGCCGTGAAAGGCGTGGGCGAAGGCGCCGTGGAAGCCATCGTGCAGGAGCGCACGGAGAACGGCCCGTACCAAAGCGTGTACGACCTGATGCGCCGCGTGAGCCTGCGCGCCGCCAACCGAAAAGCCATGGAAAGTCTGGCCTATGGCGGTGCCTTCGATGGATTGGGCGTGAGCCGTGCGCACTTCTTTCACAGCGCTGGCGAAGGCAAACCCACCTACATGGAAACGCTGGTGCGCTACGGCCAGCAACACCAGGACGGCGCGGACAGCAGCCAGGTGAGCATGTTCGACATGGCCGAGGGCGATGCCGCGATCCCCGAACCGCCGCTGCCGCAGATCGAAGGCTGGAGCGCGCTGGAACAACTGCACTACGAAAAGGACGTGATCGGCTTCTACCTCAGCGGCCACCCGCTGGACGATCACCGTTTGGAGATCAAGTTCCTGTGCAACTGCACGCTCCCCGAGTTGAAGGACCTTGAGAAGTTGAACGGGCGCGATGTCACACTTTGCGGCATCGTTACCAAGTCCGAACACCGTATCGCCAAGAGCGGCAAGCCCTTCGGCAGTTTCAGCCTGGAGGATCACAATGGCAACCACGACTTCATGCTCTTCAGCGAGGACTACATGAAGTACAAGCTCTACATGCAACAGGGTGCCCTGCTTCTGCTGAAAGGCCGTGCCAGTGCCCGCACCTGGGGCCGCGACGAAGGGCAGATGGAATTCAAGATCAGCAGCATCGACCTGCTCGGCGATGCCCGCGAGAAGTACATCACCAAGCTGATCCTGAAACTCGACGCCGAGCGCGTAACGGATGAACTGGCGAAGGACCTGGGGCAGCTATTGAAGGCCAGCCCGGGTAGTTGCAAGGTGAACGTGCAGATCGTAAGTCAGGCGGATGAACTCGCTGTGGAAGCGCCCAGCAAAGGCTACAGTGTAGCTGTGACGGAGGAACTGGTGCGCGGGCTCGACGGGTTGGCTGAGGTGAAGTGGAGTTTGAATTAGTGGGGTGTTCAATACATTCGTTCCGAACGACATCCTGCATTCCATGTTCCATCGCGCATTCCTACTTGTCCTGATCTTCGGGAATTTCCTGTCTCCCGTCAGCAGCCAGGTCCCCGACCGGCCGCATGCGACGATCTATTTTGTCCGAAGTGGAAGCTACATCGGTTCCGCTTGCGTCACGGACATCACGCTCCCGAACCAGCGTTCATTCAACCTAAGCCTGGGTTCCATCGTCGAGTACACCGTATATTCCCAAGGCATCATTGCTGTTACGCGCGAGATCAGCTGTCCAGCCACGCAGTCCACAGTAGCATCCAGACGGTCCGACCAGGTGTCCTTGGATATTACCAGTGGAACCGAGTATTATGTGGAGGTGTCTGCAGGCAAATTCAGGGTCGTTCCAAAGGATGATGTTCAGAAACAACTGGACAAGATCAAGAGCGTGATGGTACATGCCGAGAATTTGGACTTTCCCATCGACAAGGCATCCATTGCTGCGAACGACCCCAACAAAGGGGCCGGACAATGCACCTGCTTCCTGATATCTGCTTCCGCCTACGTTGTCACGAACGCACATTGCGTGAAGGACGGAAAGGAATTCAAAGTAAGGACGACCATGAACGGTGTTGAACGCGAGGTTGGTGCCACTCTCGTTGCAAGCGACCCCTCCAACGACCTGGCCTTGCTCAAGTTGGACGGAACGGACATTCAATGGCCGGACCCGCCATTCGCCATTCGGTCCAAGGGGGTCGAGCAAGCCGAAAGGATACTGGCCCTGGGCTACCCCTACGCGGATGTGATGGGATCGGAGGTCAAGGTGACAGAGGGCGTGATCAGCGCGCGCAGTGGGGTGGGCGGCGATATCAGCAAGTTCCAGATCTCCGCCCCGATCAACCCCGGTAACAGTGGCGGTCCGTTGATCGATGAACAAGGCAACCTGATCGGGGTGCTGTATGCGAAGTCGGGCATGGCCGAAGGGGCGGGTTATGCGATCAAGGCCAGCTATCTGGAGACCTTCCTGTCGAACATCGATGATCTCGATCCGCCTGTCCTGACCAATACGATCGAAGCCACGAGTACCGCCCAGGTAGTATCAGCATGGCGCAATTACGTGTGGATCCTCAGCAGCAAGTGATGGGCCGATGCCACGTCGGCTGAACGTGTGGTGGTGGGCAAGGCTGACGATCTCGTCGTGACTATCCGAAATAAGTGGGTCATGGTGGCTGTGACGGAGGAACTGGACAGGACTTGGATGCGTTGGCGGAGGGGAAGGGATCGGAATTACTGCGATCACCACGCCCCCCTCAAACCCGTATTGCAACCCTGCCGATCCGTCAGGATAGTTTCCATGGCAAGGAGATCGCGGAGCATGCGGTACCTTTGCACCCCTGCAAGGAAGTTCAGTCAAGCAACCCTTAAGCGCATCAGCGCAACCCGAACAACATGGCACTCGAATTCACCGACAGCAATTTTGATGAACTCGTTCTCAAGAGCGACAAGCCAGTACTCGTCGACTTCTGGGCCGAATGGTGTGGCCCCTGCCGCATGGTGGGCCCCGTGGTGGAGGAACTGAGCAAGGAGTACGAAGGCAAGGCCGTCGTAGGCAAACTCAACGTGGACAACAACGCCGCCGTCAGCATGAAATACGGCATCCGCAGCATCCCCACCCTGCTGGTTTTCAAGAACGGCGAGATCGTGGACCGTGCCGTGGGCGCAGTGCCCAAGAGCCAATTGGTACAGAAGCTGGAAGGACAGTTGTCCTGATCCCTATTCGTTCGTTTC
>JBGTIB010000308.1:0-7325 GCA_041745875.1 Flavobacteriales bacterium
GCCAGCCTGTTCGAAGCAGGCCCAGAACACCACGTTGAAGACCATCAGGATGATGAACACGATCATTCTTTGCAACAGCACCTTGCCTTCCTTGAGCCCGCGGGATAGCAGGCTCCAGAGCACGTAAGCCAGCGCCGCATAAAGCAGGTAGCCCACCACTTCCGCATTGACGATGAGCCAGTAGAGCACGGGGATCACCAGCAGAGATCCCAGGATCGTGGTCCACTTCAGTGTGATGGGACCGAAGTAGGGAGCGTTCAATCTCACCGGGTCGGGCGCTTCGGCCACGTGGCGGAAGGTGTTCTGCCCGATGGTGAAGAAGAGCAGACCGGCGATCATGCCGAGGCCTGCCAGTGCGAAGCCGTACTGGTATCCGTACTTCTCGCCCACCTCCGCAACCACGGTGGTGGCCAGCAAGGCACCGATGTTGATGCCGATGTAGAAGATCGTGAAGCCTGAATCGCGGCGTGTATCGCCGTCCGCATAGAGCTTTCCGACGATGGAACTGATGTTCGCCTTGAAGTAACCGTTGCCCACGATGATGGTGCCCATACCGATGTACAGCCAATGGTCCGTGCCACCCAGGATCATGAACTCGCCGATGGCCATCAATATGCCGCCCAGGATCACTGCCAGCCGATACCCCAGGATCTTGTCCGCGATCAAACCGCCCAACACCGGTGCGGCATAGACCAGCGCGGTGTAGGCACCGTAGATGGCGAAGGCGGTGTTGTCGCCCTTCATCAGCGACTTGATCAGGTACAGGGTGAGCAACACCCGCATGCCGTAGTAGCAGAAGCGCTCCCACATCTCGGCCATGAAGAGCACGTACAGGCCCCGTGGATGTCCGCCACTGGGTGGTTCGCCCACCGGTATGGTCATCGTATCGATCGAAGAGCTCATGGGCTGGTTGTGGAGTTGACTTGCGTGAATGGTTGCGTGCGATCCCTGCTATAGGTGGCCGAATATAGGAGGATGATGGCTACCGTGGATCGGGGGCAAATACCGCCACGGGGGATAGCGAGGGCAAGTGACAAGTGTCAAGGGGCAATGGGCAAGTCACAGGTTCAAAGGCAGAAGGAAGAAGACACAAGACGCAAGACCCAAGAAAGAGGGCCTTGTGCGGATTAAGCAGGAACTATTGCGGCACGAGAGCCCATCTGCGTTATCTGCGGCTTTCCTAATCAGCTGCGAGAGAACGAAGGAGCGATGGTCAATGATCAATATTCAATTTTCGATCTTCAATTTTCAAGTGCGGCATCGTTCACATCACGAGTAGTGGCAGCCAACCGACCCGCTTCTCGCACATGGCGGGACAACGGACAGATGGGCAAGGGGCAAGTGTCAAGGGGCAAGTCACAGGGTCAAAGGCAAAAGGAAAAAGACGCAAGACGCAAGAACCAAGAAAGAGGGCCTTGTGCGGGTTGAGCAGGAACTATGCGGCCCGAGAGCCAATCTGCGCCATCTGCGGCTTACTTAGATCTGCCTGGGAGCGAAGCGAAGGAGCGATGGTCAATGATCAATATTCAATTTTCAAGTGCGGCATCGTTCACATCACGAGTAGTGGCAGCCAACCGACCCGTGCTCGCACAGACGGACAACCGACAACCGACAACCCCATCACAGATTCTCCTCCACCCATTCCGTCATCATCTCGAACAAATGCAAGCGGGTGTTGCCCCCGTAGATCCCGTGATTGCGGTCGGGGTAGGCGAACTGGTCGAACTGCTTATTGGCCTTCACCAGGGCGTTGATCATCTCGGTGGCGTTCTGGAAATGCACGTTGTCATCGGCCATGCCGTGCACCAGCAGGTAGTTGCCTTTCAGCTTGTCCACATGGTTGATGGGGCTGTTGTCATCGTAGCCATCCGCATTGTCCTTGGGCAGGCCCATGAAGCGCTCGGTGTAGATGGTGTCGTAGAAGCGCCAGTTGCTCACCGGGGCCACGGCGATCGCTGCCTTGAATATGTCGGCGCCCTTGGTGATGCATAGGCTGCTCATGTAACCGCCGTAGCTCCATCCCCAGATCCCGATGCGCTCCTTGTCCACCCAGGGCTGTTCGCAGAGCCAACGTGCTGCTGCGATCTGGTCCTCAGCCTCGTACTTGCCCAGCTGGCCGTAGGTCACATGCCGGAATTCGCGCCCCCGGTGTCCCGTTCCCCGGCCATCGACACAAACAATGATGTAGCCTTTCTGCGCCATCATGGCGTGCCACAGGTCGTTGCGGCCACCCCAGCTATCGTTGACCTCATTGCTGTTGGGCCCGCTGTACTGGGTCATCAACACGGGGTAGCGTTCGCGGCTCTGGAAGTTGGTCGGCTTCATCATCCAGCCGTTCAGCGTGATGCCTTCCGGCGTGGTGAAGCTGAAGAACTCCTTGGGTGCCGGAGCGAATTCCGCCAGTGTCTTTGTCAAGCGCATGTTGTCCTTCAGCACCTTCAACTGTTTGCCGCTGCCCTCATGCAGGGTCACCACCGGCGGTGTGTTCAACTTGCTGCCGACATTGATGAAGTAGCGGAATCCCTTGCTGAACTCCGGGTCGTTCACGCCACCCTTGGGCGACAGCTCCGCCATCCGGCCGCCACCGAGGCCCACGGCCCACACCTCCTTGCTCATCGGTCCGTTCCGTGCGGCGGTGAAGATCACGCGCTTGCCACGCTCATCGATCCCTTGTACCTCCAGCACGTCCCATTGGCCGCTGGTGAGCGCCTTGGGCTGCCCGCCCATGGGCACGTAGTACACATGGTTCCAGCCGCTCTGTTCGCTGGTGAGCACGAAGCCCTTGCCATCAGCGGTGAAGTGCAGGTCGTCGGTCACCTCCACGTAGGTCTTGCTGGTCTCGCGGTACACCACGTTGGGCACGGGCGGCACGGCGCGTTCACGCAGGTTCACCGTGCAGATCTCCTTGGTCTGCTGCAGACGGTCCATGCGCATGAACCAGAGAACATCGTCATCCGCCGTGAAACCCAGGCGGGCGATGTACTCCATGCCGTGTGGGATGCGTGTGGTGCTGCCGCTGGCGATGTCGTACACGTGCAGGCTCACCACACTGTTGACCTCGCCAGCCTTGGGGTATTTGAAGCGCTGCTCCTCCGGGTAGAGGTTTCCCTTGTACATCGGGATGTAGAACTCCTTGACCGCGCTCTCGTCGCTGCGCAGGAATACGATCTTGCTGCCCTTGGGGCTCCAGGCGTAGCCCTGCACCAGTTTGAACTCCTCTTCGTACACCCAGTCCGTGGCGCCGTTCAGGACCTTGTTCCATTCACCATCGTTCGTCACCCGCGTCTCCTTCATGCTGCCCAGGTCCACTACGTAGAGGTCGTTGTTGCGCACAAAGGCGGCACTTTTTCCATCGGGGCTGAAGGTGGCCAGGCGCTGCTTGGGTCCGTTCACATCGGTGAGCGGCACCAGCTTGCGGCTGTCGCGGTCGAACACGTAGTGGTGGGCGTAGTAGCTGTAGCGGTACAGCGATTCGCTCCCGGTCTCGATCATCATCTTCCGCTCATCGCCACTGAAGCTGTAGCCGTCCATCTCCACGGGACCACGGCTACCGGGTGGCACCAGCTCGTTTCCCTTCAGCACCTGGTCCACCTTGTCGCCACTGCGGTAGGCATAACGGTTGATCACGGGACCATCCTCCTCGCTTTCCAGGGTGGTGTAGTGCTCACCATCGTTCATGCTCGCCAGGCCGCCCACGTATTCGGCGCTGAACAAGGGGCTGGCCCAGATGTCGCGGTTGGTGAGTTCCTTCTGGGCCGAAAGGGTGGTGGACAGAAGCAGGAGTGAACCTGCGGCCACAAGGGCGTTGCGGAAATGCATGGTGCGAATATCGGTGTTGCCAGTGGTTCCCGGTCCCACGTGCCAACCACCTGTCCCCTGAGACGCGGATCTGGACGCTTGCCGGATCGGCCCTATTTGGGCTGGCCGAAACGATCCAGTTCAGGCATCGTCAGCCGGATGGTGATCGTGGTATCCAACAGCGCAGCGGTATTGGGCTGAACGAGCTTGAACTCCTGTTGCACCCCGCGGAAATCCACCGCTATGGCAGTTCCGTCGTTGCTTACCACGCGGGGCTGGGCTGTGATGAATACCTCGTCGCCGACGAAAGCAGGGATGTACCAGCGCCTGACTGCGGTTCCCCCCATACTGTCCGTTGAGAGCGTGGCGTCGTTGATGCCATGCGTGACGATGCAACTGGCGCAATTGGCCCAGAACTCCACCGTGATGGCTTCCTCTTCCTCCTTGCAGGAGATCAGGAAAAGCATGGCTGCCAGGGCCAGGTACGATCGCCTCATGCGGCCGAAGATAATGGTGGACATGGACTACACGGCCGGTCCACCGGACAAACGCCGAACCGGTGGTGGCTCTTAAGGGGGTCGTGCCTTGGCTGGCCATCGAAATCCGGCTGCGACACCCTTCGGGGTCGTGCTCTCGCGACCATCTCATTTCTACATGCTGTGACCCCTCCGGGGTCAAAACACGAACGGGCACGGTAGTAGACCCCGGAGGGGTCACAGCATGTAGTTGGGCAATTCACCCGGCGTTATCGACCCCGAAGGGTGTCGCAGCCGGTATTCACATATTGTCATAGCTGGCACCAATTCCTTTGTGTGCACCTGCCTTCATGGGCCTTGCTGCGAAATGGCCGTTCACATCGGCACATACTCATAACTCGACTGCAAGCCCAGCGGAATGCCCAGCGCCCAGTACCCGAGCAGGAAGAGCGTCCACAGCACCAGGAAGGTGAGCGAGTAAGGCAGCATCATCGAGGTGAGCGTGCCGATGCCCGTGCCCTTCACGTAGCGCTGGCAATACACCACCACCAGCGGGAAGTAGGGCATCAGCGGGGTGACGATGTTGCTCACCGAATCGCCCACGCGGTAGCTGGCCTGCGTCAGGTCGGGCGAGATGCCGAGCTGCATCAGCATGGGCACGAAGATGGGCGCGATCAAGGCCCACTTGGCGCTGGCCGAGCCGATGAAGAGGTTGACGAAGGCCGTGAGCAGGATGATGCCCACGATGGTGACGCCCGCCGGCAGCTGCATGGCCTGCAACGAGGCCGCACCCTTCAGCGCCAGCAAAGCCCCCAGGTTGCTCTTGTTGAAGGCATCGATGAACAGCGCGCAGAAGAAGGCCATCACGATGTAGTAGCTCATGCCGCTCATGCTCTTGCTCATGTCGGCCACCACATGCTTGGTGGTGCTGTAGGTCCCAGCCATGTAACCGTAGATGATGCCCGGCACCAGGAACACGATCAAGATGATGGGCACAATGGAGCGCATCAGCGGTGCGGCGAAGGCGGCCAGCTCGCCCTTGTCCGAACGCAGGGCCGAGTCGCTGGGCCAGGCCCACAGGGCGAGACCCGCCAGCAACAGCACCATGGCCAGCGTGGCCACGCGGAAGGCGGTTTTCTCCCGCGGTTTCAAGGCATCCATGGTGCCGCTGTCGGCGTCGCTCTCCACCGGCACCTTGCGCAGGCGGGGTTCCACCACGCGGTCGGTGAGGTACCAGCCCACCAGCACGATCAGCAGGCAGCTGGCACTGGTGAAGTACCAGTTGTTCAGCGGGTTCAGCTCCATGCCCGGCTGGATGATCCGGGCCGCTTCCTGCGTAAAACCTTGCAGCAGCGGGTCCAGGCTGCTGGGGACGAAGTTGGCGCTGAAGCCGCCGCTCACCCCCGCGAAGGCCGCCGCGATGCCCGCCAGCGGATGCCGCCCCGCCGCATGGAAGATCACTCCGCCCAGGGGGATCACCAGCACGTAACCCGCGTCGGTGGCGGTGTGCGACACGATGGCCACCAGGATCAGCATCGGTGTGAGCAGCGCCTGGGGCGTCACCTTCAGCATGCTGCGGAGGCCCGCGTTGATGAAGCCCGAATGTTCGGCCACGCCCACGCCCAGCATGGCCACCAGCACGATGCCCAGGGGCGCGAAGCTGGTGAAGGTGGTGACCATGCTGGCCAGGAAGGCCGCAATGGCCTTGCCCGTCAGCAGGTCGTTCACCACGATGGCGCTGCCCGTGCGCGGATCGATCTCCGCGAAGCTGAAGCCCGAGAAGATCGCCGAGAGCACCCAGATCAGCAGCATCAGCCCCAGGAACAGGGCCGCCGGGTCGGGCAGCTTGTTGCCGCCGCGTTCTATCAGGTCCAGTATGCGGCTTCCACCGCGCGCTTCAACTCCTTTGCCCATGGCCTCCTCCTGTGTTGGGGCCGCAAGAAAAGCATTGGCGGGCGTTGGTGGGGAAGGGGGGGGTGTAAAGGGGACGAGGGGGGAGAACATCCCGACATTACTCCTGGGGTCCACCCAGTATCACCTCGGTCTGAACCTCAGCAGCGGTCTCCCGAAGTGGACCCTACAGTCTAGCTACCCAATCGCAGGGACCCTACTGCGTCTGGAGCCCCTGCGGAGGTTTAGAGAACGTCCGAATAGCTATATTCGGAGCTGGGTGAGGCACGCCACCCCGAAATAAGAAAAATAATCATGCAAGTAGCATTAGGGGTTATATTTCTAGTGATGATTGCTACTATGTGCAATAGGCAAAGTATGGTTACTGAGAAAAACGCTGATTACTCAAAACAAGATACAATATCTGGACTGCTGATTCTCAGATTTGATTCCTGTGAATCAGTATGGCAATATCGGGGAGCGTCATTGGTGAACAAATTGGACTCAATTTCATTGTCAATGGAACCCGCATTCTTCAGTGAGGTTTATAAATTCAATCAAACTCGTGATAAATGGATTTCTTCATCGAGAGTTTTTGAAAGTTATATTCTTTCTGATAAAAAGTTGATAAAATTATA
The DNA here is from genome assembly GCA_041745875.1 of Flavobacteriales bacterium. Lineage (GTDB taxonomy): Bacteria > Bacteroidota > Bacteroidia > Flavobacteriales_F > PHOS-HE28 > PHOS-HE28. Next base: position 6,803 of record JBGTIB010000308.1, read on the forward strand.
TGAACGATCCTCGCCAGGGATGATCCCCATGGATCCCGCAGGAGGTCTGGCAGAGTGGGGAAATCTAGGTCCGACTTATGCGAGTGTCAGCAGCAATTCGATTTTTATTAATCGCGATTATCCAGAAGCTCATAGATATATCGTTTTAAATGCAACGGTGAATGTAATTACTTTGAGTCATTCAATGTTTACATACCTGAGGAGAAACATCGAACGTCCTCCATCGGATTTTTTCGATTCGGTCATGTGTTATACACCTGATGATCTTACTCGACATATTATTCATAGTTATATTGATTTGTCGGATAACTCTGATTCCATTATTAGTTCATTGAATTTCATGCGAATTCAAGATGAATATATCCCACTTGTCGTTTATCTTTAGGGTAGCTCGAAGAACCGTTCATGTGGAGCATGGAGTTTGACGGCTGGGTCGGTCATGGATTGAACTTGATTGTTTTTGCCCGATCAACGGGCTGTTAAGCCCGGTTTTCGGTCCGTTCGGTCACACGTTCCCCACGTG
>JBGTIB010000309.1:0-15940 GCA_041745875.1 Flavobacteriales bacterium
GCGTTCGCCGGCCTTGAACTCAGCCTGTTCGACGAGCCGTCCTTCACGGTCATGGAATTTCCATTCGCCCCACTCGCGGCCGTTCACCATAAGCCCTTCACTGCGCTTCATGGTCTTCGCCGGATCCCAATGATCGACGAAAGGCTCCACGGATTGGCCGTGCAGGGGAACATGCAGAAAGACCAAAGCACAGACCATCAACCAGCCGACAGAGGCTGGGGAACCGACCGAACGGGGGAACAATGACATGGGGCGAAAGTAGCGGCCCGACACAGCTTGAGGACGTAGGTTCGGCTGCACCGATGAACAACGTCATCCACACTGCGATCGGTACCTCTGGCATATTGCTTGCGCGGCCACGCGCCATGAGCGAAAGGCGTTCACGCTGGCTGTGGTACCTATTGGCGGTGGTCGCCCTGCTGGCCACCGCGGTCCTCGTGGCCATGGACTGAGGAAACCACGCCACACCACTGTCGCTCGATTCCCCGGATGACCATATTGGAGTCACTCTCCACCCGGCGTCCGTGCCCCCAATGCCCAGTACCTTGCACCCTGTATGAAAATGGGGACGCATCGTATGCTGCTCATCGCCGCCCTGAGCGGTGTGGTGCTTCTCTTCGTGGGTTGGAGCGAGGCCAACAGGCCGGTACAAGGGCCGCATGGCCGATTGGAACTGGCCTTGCTGCGCAGCGACGACAGCCTCACCGTGAGCATCGGTGTATATTTCACCACGGCGGGACGCTGCGCCGGATGCCATGGGCGCGACCTGCAAGGCTTTGCCAGTGTGGATGCCGATGGCAACGATGTGAACGTGGTGGACGACTGGCGCAGCACCATGATGGCCAACAGTGCCCGCGACCCCTTCTGGCGCGCCAAGGTGAGCCACGAGGTGTTGGTGCACCCACAGCATCAGGAAGCCATCGAGAGCACCTGCCTGGGTTGTCATGCGCCGCTTGGTTTCCACGAGGAGCGCATGCTGGGCCACGCACCCTTCACCATGGCCATGTTGGACACAAGCAGTCTGGGGCTGGATGGCGTGAGTTGTCTCAGCTGCCACATGCAGAGCGAGGAACTGGCCGGCACTTTCTTCTCAGGCCAGTTGGAGTTCGATTCGGCCACGGTGTATGGCCCCTATGCCGAGGACCAGATCAACCCCGACATCATGGAGTTCTTCGTGGGATTCCGGCCAGGCTTCGGCGAACACATGGTGAACAGCAAGGGTTGTGCAGGTTGCCATACGCTGATCACCCAGACCCTGGACCTCAGCGGTGTTCCCACGGGCGACCACTTCGTGGAACAAGCCACCTACCACGAATGGCTGAACAGCGTGTACAACGCGAACGGCACACAGTGCAATACCTGCCACATGCCGCGCATCGACGACCCGATCATCCTCGCTGCGGAATACATCTTCCTGAACCCACAGTCGCCCTTTGGCCTGCACCACTTGGTGGGGGGCAACGTGCACATGCTGGAGTTGATGAAGGCCAACCGTACCACGCTTGGCATACCGGCCACGGAGGCACAGTTCGACAGCACCATCGCACGCACCAGAAAGATGTTGACAGAACGCACCCTGGACACCGAGTTATGGCTGGTGGACCGGGACAGCGACACGGCCCGCTTCGGCCTGGAACTGATCAACAAGGCAGGGCACCGCTTCCCCAGCGGCTATCCTTCGCGCCGTGCCTTCATCACCTTCGTGGTGCTCGATGCCGACAACGACACCCTGTTCAAGAGCGGCCTGTTGCAAAGCGACTACGAAGTGGAAGGCCACGATACTGGTTATGAACCGCACTACGATGTGATCAACGCACCGGACCAGGTGCAGATCTACGAGATGGTGATGGGTGATGTGAACGGCAATGTGACCACCGTGCTGGAGCGTGCCAAGGAACCGTTGAAGGACAACCGAATTGCGCCGTTGGGATTCACAACCACACATCCGGCCTACGACACCACCTTGATCGCCGGGGTACCCGCAAGCGATGTGGACTTCAACCGCTACGAGGACGGTGGTGAAGGAAGCGGAACGGACATCGTGCGGTACCATGTTCCACTGAACGGTTATGACGGCAACCTGCGCGTATCCGCCATTGTGTATTACCAGCCGGTGCCGCCGGGTTGGAACGCTGAGATGTTCAGTTTCTCATCACCGGAGATCGATGCCTTCCGCGACATGCTGGATGCCAGCGATGGCACCCCGACGCGTGTGGCGTTGGACTCACTGCTGGTCGGTCCCTTGGGCATGCACCACATCGCGGCCGATCGCGTGCAGGTGTTCCCCAACCCCAGTGCCGATGGATGGATCATCATAACCGGGCGTCACAGTGCAAATGTGGAGTTGATCGCAGCTTACGACATCAATGGGCGCAACGTGTCCGTGCGCATGGATCGACTGACACGTGGCTGGCGGGTGCAGCTACCTGAAGTGCAGGGCACCTATCTGTTGCATTTGCGCGTGGAAGGGAGCGATCTGCTACAACGCGTGGTGCGCCGATGATCCTGACCTTGTTCTCGATACACATCTACCCGATCAAGTCGCTCGGTGGTTTCGCGGTTGAACAGGCCCGGCTCACCGACCGCGGGCTGGAGCACGACCGACGCGGGATGCTCGTGGATGAGGACGGCCGTTTCCTCACGCAACGCGAAATTCCCATGATGGCCTGTCTGCATCTGGCACCGACCGCAAAAGGGTTCCTTATCACGGACATACGGAGCAGCGCAACACTCGATCTTCCATGGACCAGGGAAGAAGGGGAACGTCAGATGGTGACGGTGTTCGAGGATCGTGTGGAGGCCTTATACGGCGATCCATCGACCGATGCGTGGCTCAGCGATCGTTTGGAGCGACCCGTGCGCCTGGTGTACATGCCGGCCACGAGCCATCGTCCAACGGATGAAAAATTCGCAAGTGGTCTGAACTCCTTCAGCGACGGCTTCCCCTACCTGATCATTTCACAGGCCTCGCTGGATGATCTTAATGGTCGGCTCACCGACCGGGTCGGCATGGAGCGTTTCAGACCCAACCTGGTGATCGCCGGTGGCACTGCTTTCCAAGAGGATGCATGGCGGCGGATCCACATTGGTGCTGCGCGTTTCGACCTGGTGAAACCGTGTGCCCGCTGCGTGATCACGACCACGGACCAACTAACCGGTGAACGTGGCAAAGAGCCATTGCGCACCCTGGCGACCTACAGGAGCATTGGTAACAAGGTGATGTTCGGGATGAACGCGGTGGGGGATCTTCAAGGCGAGTTGCGCGTGGGTGATACCGTGCAGGTGCAGACCATCTGAGCTGGTACACAGCTCACCTGAAATTGGGCCACCGGTATAACAAACGTTCTATTGTGGGGCAGAAGGGTCGCCTCGACCTTCGTTTTGGCGTCCAAATGCCACCCCAAGAACCATGAGAAGCATGCTACCCTGCCGACCTCACCGTGTCCTGATAGGACTGGTCACGATCGTATTGCTCACCGCCACCACACTTGCCCAGAACGGCAGGATCGCTCCTGCTGGCGAGGATCCCAGCGCGATGGCGGGTGGAGGGACCATATACCCGTACGCGGCCCCACCGGGATGGACCTTCAACCTCCATTTTCTCGCTTGGCTGGAAACACCAGGTATTGCGACCGGGAACTGGGATACCGATGATACCGATGGTGTGGTGCTGTTCGTCGAAACGCCGATGGGCTCCACCTCCACCAGTTGCGAGGACCCTTACCAGGTCACCCTACGGGTGCAGGCGCCCATGGAACCGGGGGAATATATCTTCACCCTGTTCGATGCCACCTTCGAATGGGACCCGATCATGATCAGCATTGTCGTGGACGACGTGCCTTTCCAGGTGCTCAATACCCTGATAGACACAGTTGTGGTGGGCGACGTGGGTACACGGCAATTCAACGCCAACGGCACCATTGCTGTAACGGACATTGGATGTGCAGCACCTTTCTATCCGCTTCCTGAGAGCACTTTCGAATACACGGTCCATCCACCGATGGACCATGTGGACATGCCGGTCCAGACCTTTGTGGTCTCCAACACGGAGAACATCCCGGCCTTGGTCTACCTCCAGTCGTCCGTGGCCGGTGAGTTCACCACCTATGTGTACCGAACTACCTCGTGGTTCACCATTGGGGCTTTCGAGCTGCGCACCGTGTTCGTGATCACAACGGGCGAGGAGGAGCATGCCGGAGCACAGGACACCATGACGCTTTTCCCGAACCCGACGAACGGGCTGGTGACGCTGACCGCTTCGACCCAAGGAGCGTCAACCGTATCGGTACTCGACCTGATGGGTCGGCAGGTGCTCACACGTCGTGTCCCGCTTAACGCAGATGGCGTACAGCAGAGCATTTCCCTGGAAGGGCTTGCTGCGGGCACTTACCTGGTCTCACTCACCGATGACCATGGACCTCGGGCGCCCATGCGGCTCATCGTTCAATAGCGACGCAATGCGAGGGCGAAAAGGTGGCAGGTCCAGAGTGGCCTGCTACCTTCAGCCCACATGAACGGCTCCATCCTCGGCGACAAGGCCACCCGCCTCTTCCTGGTCCTCGGCGGCTTCTTCGTGGCCAACGCGCTGATCGCCGAAATGATCGGCGTGAAGCTCTTCCAACTCGAGGATCTCCTGGGCATTGCCAAGGCCGACTTCAGCCTGCTGGGACAAGCGCATCTCAGCTTCGTCCTCAGCGTGGGCGTGCTGCCATGGCCCATCGTGTTCATCATGACCGATGTGATCAACGACTACTACGGCGTGCGCGGCGTGCGTTTCCTCACCCTGCTCACCGTGGTGCTCATCACCTTCATGTTCGCTGTGCTGTACCTCGCCATCGGCATGCCCGCTGACCAAGGGTGGTGGCTTACCAGCAGCGCCAACGCTGGCGTGCCCGACATGCAGGCGGCCTTCGCGGCCATCTTCGGACAGGGTATGAACATCATCGTGGGCTCACTCGCCGCCTTCGTCATCGGGCAGTTGGTGGATGCGCTGGTGTTCCGCCGCATCAAGCGGATCACTGGCGACAAGTACATCTGGTTGCGCGCCACCGGTAGTACCATCGTCAGCCAATTGATCGACAGCATCGTGGTCACCTACGTGGCGTTCTGGATCTTCCGCGACATGAGCTTCGCCATGGCTACCGCACTGGCGTTGACGGCCTACGTGTACAAGTTCGTGGTGGCCATCGCGAGCACACCGCTCATCTATGCAGCGCACTGGGGCATTGAGCGTTACCTAGGCAAAGAGCGCGCACAGGAGATGCGGCGGGTTGCGCTTGCGAACGACAAAATGTAAAAGCCCGCGCAGGGCAGGATCAATCCTGAAGGTATGGACTCATCGGATCCTCGGTGGTAGTGACCAATGTCCATTTCCCCTCCTTCCCCGATAATTTGGCAAGACGCTTAGGATCATCCGACAAATCGTTAAGAAGAAGCGAGCCTACTGATCCATCTCCCTGGAGCATCAGCATCAACGAGAATGTGTGGATGACCACCGGGTTGTATCTCCAATTCGTGAACGGCGGATTTAAATCCTGGCTTATTGGTCACTTTGGCCACAAGGGTCATCTTGCCCATAGACTTGATCGTATGTACAAGCTTCTTGTCCTTGTCCAGTGGTCCGGGATACAGGCTTTGACCGTTCAGGTAGACCATAACGTCCGCGAGATATGAGTCGGGAACGAAGCTGTACACGGTCAGTGTCGCCGTTGTATCCTGAGCAATGGCGCATACCGACAGACAGGTGCAAAGAAGCCAAACGATAATCTTCATGACCTATTGTCAAGTTTGACTTCAAAGGTAAAAAGGGGGATCCATTCGACGCGACGAATACCGAGAATGTATGTGCCGCACTGGGGCATCGAACGCTACCTGGGGAAGGAGCGCGCGGAGGAGATGTGGTAGCGCTTGCGAGCAGGAACGACTGATGTCCATGCGATCTTTGCGGGACAATGGCCGCCAAGAAACGCATCACGAAGAAGGAGCTTGACGCCATCGAGCGTGCCGCCAAGCGCAAGGAGCAGAAGGAGGCCGGCGCGTTGGATGGGCGCTTCAGGCCGAAGGTGGTGCCGAGCAAGAAGAAGTATTCGCGGAAGGGGAAGAAGGGCAAGGAAGAGGACACGAATGGAAAAATCTGAAGACCATGCCGAACACATACACCAGCCTCAACTACCACATCGTCTTTTCCACGCGGGGCCGGGAGCCTTGGTTGGAGAAGGCCTGGCGCGACAAGCTCTGGGCCTACATGGGCGGCACGGTTAGGGGATTGAAGGGCGTGGCACTTGCGGTGAATGGCTGGAAGGACCACGTGCATCTATTGGTGGGGCTGCGACCGGACCACCGTGTAAGCCTTGTGTTGCGCGAGCTGAAGAAAGCATCTACTGAGCATGTGCAGCAGGAATTCCGCAAGGCGGGTTTCAGTTGGCAGGATGGGTACTATGCGGTGACGATCAGCAGTGGTGATCTCGAGGACAAGCGGCGTTACATCGAGCAGCAGGAGGAGCACCACAGCAGTCCGAATGCCCCGAGTTTCTTGGATGAGTTGAAGGCGATACTCAAAGAGAACAATGTGGACTTCGATCCGAAATATTTGGAATAACGAAGTGCGTGCAACGCGGTGATCCCTGGTGCTCTGCGACCCCGCTGGGGTCGAATGCCTTTCGTGACGATAGCTATGTTCTGCGACCCCTCTGGGGTCGAACACCATGGATCACCATTGCCATGCTCTGCATGCGAGTTACCTGGAGCCGCTGAGGCGATCCTATTGGTTGGCATGGATGTCAAAGGTCCAGCAATGCACCTATGACCCCAGAGGGGTCACAGAACATAGAATTCCACGACCATCCGCACCTCCCACGACCCCAGAGGGGTCGCAGAGCAACACCCATTCTTACCTTGGCTTCCCATGTCCAAGAACATCACCTCCCTCTCCGGTCGGCCGGACAAGGAACTGAAGGATCCGCTTTGGGAACGCCTTCAACAAGCCGCGCAGGCCAATGACGGTTCACCCGCTGCAGAACAGCTGACCCAGGTCGCCGACGATTTCCTCATCGGCGAGGCCATCGCTTACGGCACCAGCAGCTTCTACGACTTCCTGCGGCGAGAGAACCAGGGCGTGAAGGCCTACGTGTGCAACGGCAGCACCTGCCTGGTGGCCGGCACGCAGGACAAGGTGCATCACGAACTCAGCAGGCACTTCAAGCCGGAGGAGATCGGCCACATGTGCTGCCTGGGCCGGTGCCATGAGAACAGCGCTTTCAATGTGGGGGGCCACAATTACAGCGGGGATGCGATCGCCAACATGGACGCGATCATCGCCGGACCTCCGGCACCGTCGACCCTCCGGGTCGACCCACTTGCCGCACCTGGCATGGATGCCTACCATGTGGGCACTTCGATGCCCTCCCCCATCCTCACCGCACCCATGCCCTCGCTGGAGGAATTCTACGCCCTCTGGGAACGCGTGCTGAAGAGCGACAGCGCCGACATCCTCAACGAGATCAAGATCGCCACGATCCGTGGGCGCGGTGGTGCGGGATTCCCGATGGGCTTCAAACTGCAGGCCTGCCGAGATGCGCAGGATGTGAGCCTGAACCCGGGCACGCGCAAGTACATCGTGTGCAATGCCGACGAGGGCGATCCAGCGGCGTTCAGCGATCGATACCTGCTGGAGCAACGGCCACACCTGATATTGCTGGGCATGATGATCGCCGGCTACTGCGTGGGCGCCGACACTGGTGTGCTTTACATCCGCGCCGAATACCCCGAGGCAGTGGAGATCGTGAAGCAGGCGGTGGCCGATCTACAGGCGAAGGGCTGGATCGGAAACAACATCCAGGGCAGCGTTTTCAGCTGGCGCTTCAAGGTGATCAAGGCCGCAGGCAGCTATGTGTGCGGCGAAGAAACGGCCTTGCTCAACAGCATCGAAGGCAAGCGCGGCGAGGTGCGTACACGTCCGCCCTACCCCGCTCAGCAGGGTCTGTTCAACCGCCCCACGGTGGTGAACAACGTGGAGACGCTGGCCTGTGTGCCTTGGGTGATAGCGAACGGAGGCACCGCATTCACCAAGCTCGGCACGGAGAAAAGCAATGGCAGCAAACTCGTTTGCCTGGACAGTGCCTTCAATCGCCCCGGCCTCTACGAAGTGGAGTGCGGTACCCCGCTGCGCGCGGTGATCGATGATCTCGGGCAAGGCTTCAAGAAGAAGGTGAAAGCCCTGCACATCGGTGGACCGCTCGGCGGCATCGTACCGATGAGCAAGATCGATGCGTTGAGCATCGACTTCGAATCGTTCCAGAAAGAAGGTTTTCTATTAGGCCACGCCAGTGTGCTCAGCATCCCCGAGGACTTCCCGATGGTGGAATACCTAGAGCACCTCTTCCAATTCACAGCGGTGGAAAGCTGCGGCAAGTGCTTCCCCTGCCGCATCGGCAGTAAGCGCGGCGAGGAGCTACTGCACAAGGCCCGCACGGAAGGCTACAAGATCGACCGCAAGCTTTTTGATGACCTGGTGGAGACGCTGGAGATCGGCAGCCTGTGTGCGTTGGGTGGCGGATTACCGCTGGGAGTGAAGAACGCGTTGCAGTATTTCAGAGGGGAGCTGGATGGGTACTTCCGCTGAGCAAGACGCAGATAAATACACCGCTGATGCGGTGGAATGCATGAATACAGCCGCAGATTTCGCAGATGTCGCAGATGAATGCACACCGAGCGCTGTGGAATGCTTGAATGTAGCCACAGATTTCGCAGATCGCGCAGATGAATGCGCACTTCGAGTAAACGCCTGCCAGCTCATCCGCCCGCTACGTCTACCATCCTGAAGCGGCGGTAGCCGCTCAAATCTGCGCCATCTGCGTCATCTGCGGCCGCATTTTCTTCCCATACAATCAGCGGCTACTTTCACGTCATGGATATCCGCGACCCACAGACCCATGCCATCATCGGTGCTGCCATGACCGTCCACTCTGAGCTGGGGCCGGGGTTCCTGGAGAGCGTCTATCACCAAGCGATGGCCATTGAAATGACGCTGCTCGGTATTCCCTTCGAACGCGAAGTGATGCTTCCCGTCTTCTACAAAGGCCAGCGCCTAGATGCGTTCTTCCGCGCCGACTTCATCTGCTACGGCGAGGTCGTCGTGGAGATCAAGGCGATCAGCACCACGACCAAAGCGGATGAAGCACAACTGATACACTACATGAAAGCCACTGACTTGCAACGCGGCCTGCTACTGAATTTCGGGGCGAAGAGCCTGCAATACCACCGGAAGGTCTTGGGATACGAGGACTGACGCACAAGGCTCAACTCGCCCAGAATACAGCCGCAGATTTCGCAGATTGCGCAGATGAATGCCAACTTCGAAAAGACACCTGCTTGCTCTTCCACTAGCAGCTCTTTCCATACCCAGCGGCGGTAGCCGCTCTAATCTGCGGCATCTGCGAAATCTGCGGCCGCATTTTCAGCGCCGCAGGCGCCCCCTCTCCATCAGCGGCTCCATCCAAGCCTTCCTATCTTCGTACGTCAACCCCGCACGCCCATGACCCGGATGCCCGATGCCAAGACCAAGGCCGACGCGACACCCATCGCCACCGCCACAGGCACCGATGTCGCCTACATCAACGGCCAGGCGCACCCCATCATCCAGGGGGAGACCATCCTCGATCTGCTACGGCGCACCATGGGCCCCGAGCCGGTACCCACCCTCTGCGATGCGCCCAACCTGGAGCCTTTCGGCAGCTGCCGCGTGTGCAGTGTGGAGGTGGCGCTTGCGGCCGACGGTCCGACCCGCGTGATGGCCAGCTGCCACACGCCCGTGGCCAAGGGGCAGTTCATCACCACCCACAGCGAGCGCATGAAGCGCCTGCGCAAGAACATCGTGGAACTGGTGCTTACCAGCTACCCGGTGGAGAAGCTGAAGACCGAGGACCACGGCGCCAACGAGCTCTACAACGTGGTGCAACAGATCCAGTTCGACGTGGACAGCGTGCGCTACCCCAAGGGCGCACACCCGCTGGATGCCGCCGGTCCGGATGCGCGCTTCGCGAAGGACACGAGCCACCCCTACATGGTGAGCGACCTGGAGAGCTGCATCAACTGCTACCGCTGCGTACGCGCCTGCGACGAGGTGCAGGGCGAGTTCGTGCTCACCATGGCGGGACGCGGCTTCAACAGCTGGATCGCGAAGGGCACCGGCGAGAGCTTTAAGGACAGCGACTGCGTGAGCTGCGGCGCCTGTGCGCAGGCCTGCCCCACCAGCGCCATCACCGACGTGTTCAAGAGCAAGGAGACCAAGGCCGATGAGGTGGTGCGTACCATCTGCACCTACTGCGGCGTGGGTTGCAACCTGGAGGTGAAGATCAAGGACGGTCGTGTGGCCGCCATCACCGCGCCGTACAATGCGGAATCGAACCAGGGCCACACCTGCTTGAAAGGCCGCTACGCCTTCCGCTTCTACGACCACCCGGAACGGCTGCGTACACCGCTGATCCGCAAGAATGGTGAACTCGTTCCCGCCACCTGGGATGAAGCCTATGACTACATCGTGGACCGCTTCGCCGAGATCGTGGAGAAGCACGGCGGCGATGCCATCGGTGGCGTCAGCAGCGCGCGCTGCCCCAACGAGGAGAACTACCTGATGCAGAAATTCTTCCGCGTGCAGGCCGGCACCAACAACATCGACAGTTGCGCGCGCGTGTGCCACAGCCCCACGGCCCTCGGCATGCAGAAGACCTTCGGCACCGGCGCGGCGACCAACAGCATCATCGACCTGGAGTACACCGACACCATCATGGTGATCGGCGCCAACCCCACCGACGCGCACCCGGTGACCGGTGCCAAGATGAAGCAGCAGATCATGAAGGGCAAGACGCTCATCGTGATCGACCCGCGCCGCACCGAGCTCGCCCGCTACGCCAAGTACCACCTGCAGCTGCGGCCCGGCACCAACGTGGCGCTGCTGAACATGATGATGTACTACAGCGTCAGCGAAGGGCTGGTGAAGCAGGAGTTCATCGACACGCGCACCGAGGGCTGGGAAGGCTTCCGCAATGAGGTGCTGGGCGTGGACATCGCCGCCATGGAGCGCGAGACCGGCGTGGACCGCGAGCTGGTGCGCAAGGCCGCCATCGCCTACGCCAGCGCCCCCAACGCCATGAGCTTCCACGGCCTGGGCGTCACCGAACATTTCCAGGGCACCTTCACCGTGATGCAGATCGCCGACCTCGCCATGATGACCGGCAACATCGGCCGCCGCGGCGTGGGCGTGAACCCCCTGCGCGGACAGAACAACGTGCAGGGCGCCGCCGACATGGGCTGCCAGCCCCACCAGGGCGCCGGCTACTTCGCGGTGGACAACCCCGAGTACGCGCAACTCTACAACGACTTCTACGGCGTGGACATCCCCAGCCACGTCGGCTGGAAGATCCCGCAGATGTACGATGCCGCGCTCGCCGGCAAACTGAAAGCGATGTGGGTCTGCGGCGAGGACATGGGCCAGACGGACCCCAACACCAACCACGTGCGCAAGGCCCTCGGCGCGCTGGAGCTCTTCGTGGTGCAGGAGCTTTTCATGACGGAGACCGCCAAACTCGCCCACGTGGTGCTGCCCGGCGCCAGCTTCCTGGAGAAGAGCGGCACCTTCACCAACGGCGAACGCCGCATCCAGCGCGTCAACGCCGCCGTGCCACCGGTGGAAGGCACCAAGCCCGATGGCCAGATCATCTGCGATATCATGGAACGCTACGCGCAGAAGACCGGTCGCCGCAGCGGCAACGCCAGCACCACCTACGATCCCGACTGGGTGCTGCAGGAGATCAGCCGCATCGTGCCCTTCTTCAAGGGCGTGAAGTGGGACGAGCTCGGCATCAACGGCAAGCAGTGGCCCGTGGCCGCCGACGGCAAGGACACCGAGATCCTGCACACCGAGACCTTCAAGCGCGGCCGTGGCCTGTTCCAGTTCAACGCCTGGGAGAAGAGCCCCGAGGTCACCGCCAACGAGAAGGACTTCCCCTACATCATCACCACCAACCGCGAGCTGGAGCACTACAACTGCGGCGCCATGACGCGGCGCACCGGCAACGGCGCCATCCTCACCGAGGACGTGCTGCTCATCAACCCCGCCGACGCCGCACAACACGGCATCACCGAGGGCGACATGGTCTGCGTGGAAAGCGCGCGCGGCAAAGTGGACATCAAGGCCCTGATCACCGACGAGGTGAAGCCGGGGATCCTCTCCAGCACCTTCCACTTCCCGGAGATGATGCTGAACCTGATCACCAGCAGTGTGAGTGACTCACTGGCGATGTGCCCGGAGTACAAGGTGGTGAGTTGCAGGATCCGGAAAGCGCGGAAGGTGCATATGAGGGAGGCGGGGGAAGTGGTGGTGAAGGCATAGGCACGTGTCACGCCGAGCGCAGTCGAAATGTGGGCGTGCCCCTCGCAAAGCCCCGGGTTCGCGCTCCCCGCTGTACTCCTCGGCTGGGTCGCCGGACTGTGGGGTGCCGCAGCAATCGCAATCAAGTGTAGATACACATGTGATTTGGCGATAGTGACAAGCGAGCGAGGAAGGAACTCTACCTTGGAACCCATGACGAACGAACAGAGCGCATTATTTGCTCCGGCTGAAACACAGATGTGGACTAAGCCAACCAGTGACAAGCCGGCTGGCCTAACCGATGCTGAAATCAACGAAAAGTATGCTGCAGGCGAACAGCGGATTGTCACGGAATCCAATCGTGAGAAGATACCCAACTTCGTAAAAGCGCTGGAGAAACCTGACTACATGCGTATCCGGCCATTCTATCAAAGGCGTGATAGATGGGACGACGAGCGTCAGTCTAGGCTCATTGAGTCCTTCATTATGAATATCCCCGTGCCACCACTATTCCTCTACGAGCGGGACTTCAATAAGTACGAAGTGATGGATGGGCAGCAACGCATTACGGCGCTGAAGAGCTTCTATGCAGGGGAATTCAAACTCAAAGGACTGACCATCTGGCCAGAATTGAACGGGCGGACGTACTCCACACTGCCATCGAATGTCCGGAATGGATTGGACAGAAGGTCCATCGCATACATCGTTGTGCTGAAGGAATCGACCCCCGACGAAGAAGAGGCAGTGTTCATGCGCCAGACAGTATTTGCCAGGCTCAATACAGGTGGGGTCAAGCTCGAACGTCAAGAGCTGCGTAACTCCCTATTTCAAGGGACATTCAACGATTTGCTCGTTGAACTAAGTCGACTGGATGATTTTCGAGAGGCTTTTGGAATGCCAAAGTACGCCGCGGACGAGTCAGAACCCGGTGCAGTGATCAAAGCGCATGGCCTGTATGAGAAGTTCAAGGATGCAGAGATCGTACTGCGGTTCTTCGCACTACGCCACGCCAAACACTATACAAGAGGGATGCAAGGTTTCCTGGACCTTTACATGGCAAGAGCCCGAAGCTTCGGAGATAAGGATTTGGCAATACTACGAGATCTGTATTCGAAGACGCTCGCACTTGCGCGAGGCATCTATGGCAGTCTTGCCTTCGTGCCATTCTCGGTTAAAAGGAACGCGTGGGAGACCGGCTTCCAAATCGCCTTCTACGACGCTGTGGTTGTCGCTTTGTCAAGAGTGCTTGACCATAGGGAGCGCTTGTTACAATCAAAGGAGTCCATAATCCAGGCTACTCAAGAGCTGTTCACCAGCAACCCGGAAGGGACATTCACCGGACGAGGAAATTCAAAGACGGATGTTGAAGAGCGCATTGCGAAGTTCTCAGCAATGCTCTCCACATTTCTTTCTTGACTTTGGCATGTTTGCTCCGCTGCTACGCTCGGTTCAAAGCCGAACCTCTGCTCTTGAGCATTTGTTGCTCCTGTGGGCAATTGGGGAAGCGGCGGCGGCGAGCAAAGAACCCGCAGTTCTCAACTTGTTCGCGACTCATGGCCTAACGAATAGCCCACTGCCCGAGGAAAAGCAGCTTCGACATTCATCAGTAGTGACAGAGCTGTATAGCGTCTATGAGTGGTTCGCTGAAGAGGCCGTCCGAATTTGGCTTGCTCGCCTGCCGAAATACATGAACTACTCCGCACTGGACGAACGCTTCAAGAATTCGTACCGGATCGGGCTTGCTGACATCATTGCGAAAATTGACAATCGCCGATATCGTCACTTAGAGTTGCCGAAGGTGGTAAAGACATATTCGGATGCACTGAGCAGTACTGCGAATTGGGAATTTGTAAGTGACGCGCTGCTCACCCATCAAGCGAATCTTCGGCAGAACGAACTAATGCGGATGTTCAATTCCGCTGGTCTTGTCGAGTGTTGGTCCGGACTTATTCGTCATCCGAGACTCACTTCATTCGTGCAGCAAGAGGACAACACGAAGCCCTTGGAACAATGGCTTGCTGAATTGGTAGTAATGAGGAATGATGCCTCACATGGGGTACCCGATGAAATTTTGGGTCCAGGGTCTCTAGGAACTTGGATTGGATTTATCCGAGCTCTTTGTGCCGCTCTTGCTGACAGCGTTACTCACCATATTGTACAGTGTCATGCAACGGTGCGACCGGAATCAATCATTGGAATTGTGAGCGAGCGATTCTCAAATAACATCGTTGTGGCAAAACTATCAAACGGCGCAGTACAAGTAGGCGACCACTTTCACTTCTTGCGCGAACGCGATTGCACTACGACAGAGGTTCTCTCCATTCAATTGAACGGAACTGATTTGCAGTCAATCAACCTTGACTCAACAGAAACGGAGATAGGTATGCGACTTGCTGCGCCCGTGCCCCGTGGAGCAAAGGTCCTTGCTTGCTTGGATTAGACCCGCTGCTGCCGCGAGTCTATGTCTCCTCGCCTTCCCCTACCCCCACCTGTCAACAACTTCCTTACGCAGTGGATCATCACCTTTGCTCCATCGGCGTTATGTTGGCACAAAGCAGCTATACGAAAAAATTCTGCAGCCGCGAGTCTGTGCCTCGTGACCCTCCCGCTCATACACAACTCAAACCCCATGGTCATGAACTCTGACCACACTATGTGCTCATAACGCCCTACCTTATAATCAATTAGACTATTGACGTAAGGAAAACTTGGCTTATCTTGAACCACATGTCATTGTCCTCCGCCCAGATTCAACAAGCACTTCGCATCAGCAAGGCCATTGAGGAACACCTGCTGCGCTCCGGTGGTACAAATGTGAGCAGCGAAGATCTCTATGATATGCTGGCCGACCAACGACTGGTGGAGAGGGACGCAGAGAAGGGTAAGCACTTTCGCGCGCTTCTGACACAAATGGCGAAGGCGAATATGTTAAATCTGATTCCTCAGTGCCATGCTATGCCGCGCAGTGGTGGTAAGTACGATTGGAGCTTCAATCGTGCGCCAGATCGGATGCCCAAGAGGACACCTTCCGTTAGGCTTCAGAACAAGCCAATTAGCTTGTTTTTCGACACTTCTGAATTTACGGCCTCAGAGATTGCAGAGATGATTGCTTTCCTCTCTGAAGTCTATGAGAGTGTCGGGGGTGATGAACTGGAAATAGTGGGGACAACGAGCTACTCATTCCAACGATGCGTGGAATTAGCACAATAGCTATGGGCAATAAGGGTTCCACCAATAAGGAGTATCTCAAGGTTTCCATCAGTGGGAAGAATGGTAGCATTTGGGAGAAATTTCGCGAGCGTTTTCACGAACAAATCGAGCGGCTTCTCGATACCGTTGTGAACCAGGATGACAATACAACCGTGCGAGATGAAGCGAAGGAGTTCTCTAATGCCCTTATCAAGTATGGAAAGGCTAAGCTCAATAAGCCAGTAGGGTAGCTCGAAGAACCGTTCATGTGGAGCATGGAGTTTGACGGCTGGGTCGGTCATGGATTGAACTTGATTGTTTTTGCCCGATCAACGGGCTGTTAAGCCCGGTTTTCGGTCCGTTCGGTCACACGTTCCCCACGTG
>JBGTIB010000310.1:0-28362 GCA_041745875.1 Flavobacteriales bacterium
ATCGACCCCATCACCGGCAGCGAAGAACCCGGAGGCCGTGACCGGCAGTTTACCATTTGCACCGACCACACCGAAGATCACCTGGGCCACTGCAGCCTGGGTATCGGCGGTCTCCTCATAGGCCACGACCGTGGTAGCGAGGAACTGGGGACCATATGCCTTTACCAGCCGATACGGATTCGCGAACAGGGCGAACACGGTGCGTTTGCGACCGGCGATCTCACGCACGATGTCCATGGCGCTGGACGGGATACCATACTCCTTGTTGCCCCTCCACGTGGTGCCATGCACCGACACGATCACGTGATCGAAGGGCTCGAGTTGCTTCATCAACACCAGCATGCCGGCTCTATCCAAAGACTTCCCACAAGCGAAGTTGCTCACCCCGGCATGCCGCCCCAATTCCTGCTGGAAGCTGTTGCCCACGCTATCGCCGATCACCAGCGATGCAACACGCACCTTGTCCAGATCCGCAATGGGCAGGATGCCGTGGTGATCCTTGGCCACCGTGACCGCAGCAGCGTAGAGCCGACGACGCAGCAGTTCACCATCCGGTGTGTTCAGCTCGGCATACAGTCCTTCCGTGGCGATCTTTTCGCGTTCGCCCAGGCCGGCCCACTCCTTGGCGCGCAGGATGCGCAGGCAGCTATGATCGATGCGGGCACTGTCCAATTCACCATCGACCACGGCTTTCTTGATCCGTTCAATGGCCTTCACCGGGTCCTGTGGGAACAGCATGACATCGTTGCCCGCCAACAAGGCGCGCAGCTCGATCTCGCCGGGCTTTTCCGCATTGGCCACGCCCTTCATGTTGAGCGCATCGGTGAAGATCAGGCCTTCAAAGCCGACCTCCCCACGCAGCAGGTCGTTGATGATGGGAGCACTGAGCGTGCTGGGCAGGCCCTTGGTGCTGTCCAACGCGGGCACCTCAAGATGCGCCACCATCACGGCACCAAGCCCGGCGTACACCAAGCGGTGGAAAGGCCATAACTCCAGCGAATCGAGGCGCGCGCGCGGATGCGCCACGATGGGCAACGTGAGGTGCGAATCGCTGTCGGTATCGCCGTGGCCGGGAAAGTGTTTGGCTGTGGCTAGCACCCCGCCGCGCTGCAGACCATGCATGTAGGCGATGCCTTTGCGCGCCACGTTCGCACGGTCCTCACCGAAACTGCGGTCATTGATCACCGGGTTCGCGGCATTGTTGTTCACGTCCACCACCGGACTGAAGCTCACATGGATACCCAGGCGCCGCATCTGGCGTGCGATCTCAAGCCCCATCTCCTCGATCAGCGACTCGTCCTGGATCGCGCCCAAAGCCATCTGGCGCGGAAACCGGATCGTGCTGTCCAATCGCATGGCAAGGCCCCACTCCAGGTCCATGCCCAACATCAGCGGGGTCTTCGCGGCCGCCTGGTAACGCTCGGTCAACTTCGCCTGTCGCAGTGGTCCTCCTTGGAAGAAGATCAATCCACCGATGTTCCGCGTACGCACCAGAGCTTCCACCTCGGCCACATGCTTCGCGTCCTTGTTGCTGTACGCCGCCACCATCATCAACTGTGCGATGCGCTCCTCCAGGTTCAAGGAGGCGAACACGGAATCGGCCCAGGGGCTCGGCGCGGAAAGGAATGGTGGCAGTACCGGCTCCAGGTTCACCGTGGTCCGTGGGGGTGACATGGCCCCTACAGGCGGCCCGGCCGGAGTGGTACCACCGATGGTGGCGACCATGGCCAGTAACAGCGCAACGACGCGGATAGTGCGCTTCATGGTATTTGAACGGAACATTGGGATCGATCGACATGCGGTCGCCCGCATTCGATAAGCGACAAAACTACCGGGGGGGGCCGGGCCGGGCAGGTCCATGGCCGTGCACTTCTCAACAGTCGGGCCGTGGTATCCTCCGGCGTCATGATGCCACATCCACCCGGGTCGAACGCTACAGGCTAGGTGGGGTGCCAACGGTCCGTGCCAAGGCCGATCGGCAAGTGTGGCAAGGCTTACTTTTGTGGTCCATCACACCCATGTCAGCCCCACGCCTGCCAGCCCTGTTCAGCCTGTTCCGCCAACGCGGACCGAAGGGTTTCGACCTGGCCACGCGCTACTACGATCCCGTCAAGGAGGAACGCGAGGAGCGACGGCGCAAAGTGAGAAAGCAGGCCGATGGTGCGGAACTGCTCGAGCATGATCGCGAATTGTTCGCCGACCGCATGCGGCACAGCTGGCGCCGCGAGAGCAGCGACCGCTCTCACATCATCCGTCTGGTACTGATCATGGGCCTTGTCATCGCCGTCCTGTTCTTCATCGTCAAGGGCTTCGGGCTCCTCTCCTACTGGAATGCCTGACCTGATCCGGCTATTGCCCGACCATGTGGCCAACCAGATCGCCGCAGGCGAAGTGGTGCAACGTCCCGCCAGCGTGGTGAAGGAGTTGATGGAGAACAGCGTGGACTCCGGTGCCACCACCATTACGCTGGTGGTGAAGGACGCGGGGCGCACCCTGGTGCAGGTGACCGACGATGGCAAGGGCATGAGCCCGGCCGATGCACGCATGTGCTTCGAGCGGCACGCCACCAGCAAGATCCGCGTGGCCGACGATCTGGGCACAGTGCTCACCAAAGGTTTCCGCGGAGAGGCCCTTGCGAGCATCGCCGCCATTGCACAGGTTGAACTGCGCACGCGCGAGCATGACCAGGAACTCGGGACGCGCATCCTCATCGACGGAAGCCGGGTGCGGGTGCAGGAACCGGTTGCCGGACCTGTGGGTACCAGCATCGCAGTGCGCAGCTTGTTCTACAATGTCCCCGCCCGCAGGCAGTTCCTGAAGAGCGATGGCGTGGAGATGAAGCACATCATCGAGGAATTCAACCGCGTGGCGATGGCGCATCCCGACATCTGCTTCCGCCTGGTGAGCAACGACCACGAGGAACAACATCTGCAAGCAGCGAATACTGCTCCTACCCCGGTCGCCGCACTGCGGCAGCGCATCGTGGGGCTCTTCGGCCGCAAATACGATGAACGCCTGGTGCCTGTGGATGAGACAACGGAACTGCTCAGCGTCTCGGGCTATGTGGGCAAACCTGAATTCGCGCGGCGATCACGCGGCGATCAGTTCTTCTTCGTCAACCAGCGATACATCCGCAGCGCCTACCTCGAGCATGCCGTCCGTAAGGCCTACGAGGAACTGGTGGCACGCGAGAACCACCCCGCCTGGTACCTCTTCATCTCCCTGGACCCCGCGTTGATCGACATCAACATCCATCCCACCAAGACGGAGATCAAATTCCGCGACGACCGCGCCGTGTATGCCATCGTACATGCCGCAGTGCGCAGGGCCCTGGGACGGTTCAACATCACACCCAGCCTCGACTTCGAACCGGAACCCGCCATGATCGCTGCCTTCAGTGGCGGGAGTGGCGGGGGCGCCTCCCCGGTGCCCGCATGGAGGCCCCAGGACCTCGGCGCCTTCAATGCTCCTCCCCGCCCCCGCGTCGATGGCTGGCAACGCATGTTCGACCAAGGCATTGAACAGACCACCGGGGAACTGCCATCGACCAATGCACAGCGGGTGCTGCCGTCCCGCGAACACGAGGGTACACCGGGTGCACGTCCCGTGTTCCAGATGCACGGCACCTACATCATCGCCCAACTGCGAAGTGGTTTCATGGTGGTGGATCAACAACGTGCCCACGAACGGATCCTGTTCGAACGGCACCTGAAATGCCTGGAACAAGGTGCGGGACTGAGCCAGCGCTCGCTCTTCCCGCGCAACGTGGACCTGGCGCCCGGCGATTTCTCGCTGCTTGAGGAACTGCTACCGGAACTGCGTGCGCTTGGCATGGACATCGAACCATTCGGTGGGAACACGTTCCAGGTGAACGGCATGCCGGCCGAGGCACCCGACGAAGATCCCGCACAGTTGTTCGAGAGCGTATTGGAACAATTGCGCAACGCACAAGGGGAGCTGCGCAACGACAGACACAGTGCGATCGCGGGTGGACTGGCACGCAGCATGGCCATGCGCCCGGGTCGCATCCTGGACAGTGCCGCCATGCACGATCTGATAGACCGCCTGTTCGCCTGTGAAATGCCGACCACCACACCCGGCGGCAAACCCACCCTGATCACCTTCGGGCTCGACGAGCTCAACGAACGCTTTCAACGCTGATGAATTACTCTGCCGGGCCTTTGGCGGGTTTGCCCACGGTGGTGAAGAACCTGCTCATCATCAATGGCATCTTCTTCCTGGTCATGATGACCGGGCTAGGTGATTGGGGCGGCACTCCCATGACCCATTGGCTGGGTATGCACTTTTTCGCATCGCCGCTGTTCGGGCCCTGGCAGGTGGTCACACACATGTTCATGCATGGTGGCTTCGGGCATCTGGCGCTGAACATGATCGGGCTGTACATGCTTGGGCCACCCTTGGAATACAAGTGGGGTTCGAAGCGATTCCTCACCTATTACATGGTGACCGGGATCGGCGCGGGGCTTTTGTACGCCGGTGCTCATTCCTTCGCCTACTTCCGCCTGATGGACCTCCTGGACCCGGCACAGATCGAACTGGTACGCCGTGAAGGACATGGGCTGATCATGTCCCAGCGCAACTACATCGACCCCCTGCTGGGTGAATTCAATGCCGTGTTGAACCGGCCCATGGTGGGCGCATCAGGCGCATTGTACGGTGTGCTGCTGGCATTCGGCATGACCTTCCCGAACGTGAAGCTCATGGTATTCCCCCTCTTCATCCCGATCAAAGCGAAATATTTCGTGCTGATCCTGGGCGCCCTGGCCCTGTTCCAGGCCATGGCCAACAATCCCGAGGACAACGTGGCACATCTAGCCCACCTGGGTGGTATGCTGGTGGGCTGGCTGCTCATCAGAATGTGGCGCGGTCGCACCCCGGACACGCATTGGCAATGAACTCCGCCCCTTCACTGCGGTCCATACGTTGCGCAAGCGGGTGCACGTTCCTTCGATGCATACGAACTTTGTCACCGATGGAACACCGTGCTTGACCATGGGATTGCGGGACGACATCCGAACGCAGTGGCGCACCGGCGGAATGCTGGTCCGGTTGATATTGGTCAATGTCGGTGTGTTCCTCGCCCTGCTGTTCATCGACCTGGGCTTCCTGCTCGGGTATGGGGATCGCATCATGGCGCACGACATGTTCCAGCATTACATCGTCCAGTGGATCGCCACCACCTGGGTGGTCAATGATCTGGTCCTTCGTCCCTGGACCATCGTCACCTACATGTTCACACATGTCTTGTTCTGGCATGCCTTCTGGAACCTGTTCGTGCTTTGGTTCATCGGTCGCTTCTTCCAGGACCTGCTGGGCGGCAAGCGGCTGTTGGGCAATTACCTGTTGGGTGGCATTGCGGGTTTCACTTTGTACTTCGCGGCCTACAATCTCCTCCCGTTCATCCGGGACCCGGGATCGATGGGCATGGTGGGCGCCTCGGCCGCGGTGATGAGCGTAATGATGGGCATCGCGGCCTACCGTCCCGGGCTGTTGATCCACCTTCCATTGTTGGGAGAGGTGAAGCTCATCTACGTGGCCGCGGTGGTGTTGGTCCTGGACCTGATCGCCATCCGGCAAGGCGGCAACAGTGGTGGCCATATCGCACACCTCGGCGGTGCGCTGTATGGCTATTTCGCCGCCCGGCAATTGGCGAAAGGTCATGATCGTTCCCTCCAATTCGTTACAGCACTCGAGGCCATCGGACGCGCTTTTCGTCCGCGTACCGGTGGGCGGATGCGGGTGGAAAAGAAGCCCCCGCGCAACGTCCACTCCCGTGATGAAGCGTACCATGCGGCCAAGGTCGGCAAGCAAGCCAGGGTCGATGCGATCCTGGACAAGATCAGTCGCAGTGGATACGACAGTTTGAGCAAGGAGGAAAAGGATTTCCTGTTCAAAGCCTCGAACTGACACCACAGCAGGGAACCGGGAGCAGAAACATGCCCAGGGAAGAGGAAAGCAACGCATCGGTCGGTGCGCAGCCCGGAAGGAAAAAGCGTTTGGGCTTCGGGCTTCGGCTCATCTGGTGGGCGAACGGCCTGGCGGCACTGCTCCTGCTCGTCACATTGCTGGCTCCCCACGTTTCCCCGGCAGTAGCATGGCCACTGGCCCTGCTCGCCATGAGCTATTCCTACCAGGTGATCCTGCATGCTCTGTTCATCGGCTGGTGGCTCCTTTTCAGGCCGCGTCGCATGGTGCTCTCGATCATGGTGGTATTACTGGGGTGGTCGCACGTGGGCGATCATTTCCAGCTATTGGCCCGCAACGAACCATCGCGGCCGATCGCGGGAACCCCTCTAAAGATCATGTCGTGGAATGTGCGCCTCTTCGACCTGTACAACTGGAGCCACAATCAGCGTACACGCGACAGCATGTTCTCGGTACTTGAACGTGAGGGTGCCGGCATCCTATGCCTGCAGGAATTCTTCCACAGTCCCAACCCACGCTTCTTTCGAACCAAGGATGCATTGCTGAACGATCTGTACTATTCAGCCGTGCACGACAATTACTCAGCCACGGCACGCAACGACCAGAATTTCGGCATCGCAACGTTCAGCATGTATCCCATCCTGGACAAGGGCTCCATCCCCTTTCCTGACAATCCCAGGAACCAATGCATCTGGAGCGACATCGACATCGGCACGGATACGATCCGCGTATACAATGCACATCTGGCATCGTACCATTTCGGCGGCGAGGATCACCGGTTCCTCGATTCTCTGGACACCACCACTCCCGGGCAGGACCTGAAACGTGGTGGTTCAAGGATCTTGAAATTGCTGCGCCGCGGTTTCCACCTGCGGGCGGATGAAGTGGAACGCATCGCCGAACACATGGCCCATAGCCCGCACCCGGTGGTCCATTGCGGCGATCTGAACGATGTGCCCTTGAGCTACAGTTATCGGATCCTTCGGGGATCGAAGCGCGATGCCTTCCGGGAAAGCGGACAAGGCACCGGCGGCACCTATGTGGGCAGGCTTCCCAGTTTCCGCATCGATCATATCCTGCACGATGCCACCTTGGAGAGTTGGGGCCACAAGACGCTACCCGAAACCTTGAGCGACCACAGACCGATCACTTGCATGATCGCAGCCTTGGAGTGATGCCGATATTCTCCTGAACGATACAAGGGAACCGATCGGCACGATCCATCCACTTCCCGGATCGGGGCCCTCATCGACCTTCCTTCCGCACACGTCGCAGGTCCAATTGGTTCATCGGGTCGGCAACAAGCCCGGTAACATCCCGGCGTATGAAACGCACCACCTCAGGGTGTAACAGGAATACCGCCGGGGCTTCACGAACAACCAGGCTGTCCATCCGGCGATACAGGGACAGACGCACACTGTCATCCACCGCCCGGACCGCCGCATCATACAGCCTGTCGAACGCGTTGTTCGTATACCGGGTATAGTTCGGTCCTGCGGGTGCATGGTTCGCGCTGGTGAAGAGCATCAGGAAATTCTCCGCGTCGGGGTAATCGGCGATCCAGTTCTTCCGGAAGAAGGCGAAGTCGCCGTTGGCCGTGCCTTCCTTGTGTGTGCTCAAGGGCACTACATCCACCACCACCCGCACACCGAAGGCAGCGAGTTCATGTTGTATGAATTCGCATAATTCCAGGTAGCTGGCCGTTGCCGTCAGTTGCAGTGGTGGCAATCCCTTCCCACCAGGAAAACCTGCTTCAGCCATGAGGCGGCGTGCTTCGTGGGGATCGTATCGCTGCCCCGAGCCGAACGCGCCAGGCATGCCCGGCGGCAGGATGCTCTTCGCTGGCAGGCCGATGCCGTGCTGCAGGTGGGTGACGATGCGTTCCCGATCGATGGCCATGGACAGTGCGCTGCGCAGACGTGCATCCTGCCAGGGACTGTCGCGGGTCACCACCACACTGTCCATCAGGAAGCCCAGATAATCCGTGGCAAGCGCTGGTGCCCGTTCGATGCGGATGCGTTCCGCATGACGCGGTCTCATTCGCCCGAGCGGATCAAGCAACTCCCCCACCACACCGCCTTCCGTTCCGCTCATCATGTCCAACTCGCCTTTCACCAGCGCAAGGAATTCGGCATTGCGGTCCTTCACGAAACTGACCGTGACCGCATCGAGGTAGGGCAACGGCACACCGTTCTCGTCACGTTGGTGATAGCGCTCGTTGCGTTGAAGGGCCAGCTTCACACCTTCCTTCCAGTGGAAAAAACGGAATGGTCCGGTGCCCACCGGCTTTCGGCGCCACTCGCCGCCATGGTGCTCCACGGCCTCGCGAGGCACCACACTGGTGTAGACCATGGAGAGGATGCCGAGGAAGGGTGGGAAGGGGCGCAGCAGCCGGATCCTGAAGGTGCTATCGTCCACTGCCGTAAAACCCTCCTCACCACCGACCACATGGTCAAAGACCCAGCGGCCTGGCGATGCCGAACGAGGGTCGCGGATCCGTTCGAAGCTGTACCGGAAGTCCTCGGCCACAACCCTTCTGCCGTCCTTTTCGGCGAATGCTTCGCTGGCATGGAACAGGACGTCGTTGCGCAGGTGGAACGTGTAAATGCGGCCACTGTCGGCGATCTCCCAGTGCGATGCGATGCCAGGGCGAACGATCAGATCGGGTCCCATCTCCACCAGACCATCGAAAAGTTGGTCGCAGGCCCACATGTTCTCCAGATTGCGGGCGAAGGCAGGATCCAGGCTGGTGATCCCCTCGGCCTGGTTGTAGCGGAACACGGTGCGCTCCTCCTGCCGATCCGCTCCACCACAGCCAGCACAGACGGTCAGCAGCGTTCCGAAGAATCCCGAACTGTGTAGGATGCGCTTCAACATGCCGACAAAAGTGCGTCTTCCTCGGAAAGCGATGTGTAACGACCCGAGCTACTCCCCCGGCTCCTCTTCCCTGATACCAGGCATGGGAGGTACATTCAAGGCCATTGGCAACACCGAATAGCCGCGCTTCTCGAGCAAGGGGATCAACCCATGATCGCCGGATAGATGCGCGGCACCCACCAGGAACAGGGCGCCACTGTCCACACGCATCACACTGTCCATGCGGTGGGCCATGCGGCTGTTGCGCTCGGTGAGCAGACTGCTTTCCAAAGTTTTCGGCAGACTGGTATCCTTGGTCAACTCCATCAAGGCATTGAGGTCCTGCCGCACGTAAGAGCGCATCATCTCCTCCATCGTCCCCTGGTGATCATCACTGCGCACATAATCCAACAGCATGGCGGCCTGCTCCTTCAGGGAAAGTGCATCCAGGGCTCCCACCTGCTCGTCCAGTGTTTCCAAGCCGATCACACGTTTGCCCTGGTCCCTGGCATGCGACAAAAGGTGATCATCGAGCACCTTGGATCGGTCCTGCGGCATGGACATTTCGGTCAACGTGGCCAGGATGAAGAACGGCTTCATGCGCGTCAGCATGGCGGCCATCACACCCAGTTTCTCCGCCAGGTAGGCTTCCACTTCGGGCCAGTCCTTCTTTTTGTAGAGGTCCTGAAGCCGTTCGCCATCGGGCAACATCATGGAGCCCATCAATTGCAGCCCGGCATTGCGGCTGGCATCAAGATCGAGTTCGCCTGCCACCGTGGAAACCTCGGTCATTTGTGCTTCCACAGCATCCGCATAGGTGAACGCGCGATGATCTCGGGTGTGTACGGTCCCATACAGGAAACTCCGGGTATGGAGGTCAGGCCCCGAGATGGACCAGAGCAGGGCGTTGGGGCGTTGCTGCCCGGCCAATGCAGCGGGCAACAGCGCGGACCATATGAAGGGCAGGGCAACGGTCCAATTCATGTCCGCAAGATAGCGGGTGGTCACCAGCGCCGGATCGTGTATACGATCACCAGGGGATGCGGGCCAGTGCGAAGGACACGATGGCCAATACGGAGAAGAGCAGCATACTGACGCGGATGAGCTGCGAGCGTTCAGCTTGTCGGGTGCGTTCCATGGGTCAAGTTCATCTGAGTGTTGATAAGACGTGAAAATTCCTGAGGGTTGCCCCTGAAAGCCGCGACCGGGATGAATAATGCGTGGGTACCAAGGCACAGATCGACCAACAGCGCCGACAGCCCGACCGATCCCTCTGAAGATCAAGGAAATGCGCCTCGCATTTGGCGCTGCTGATACGATCGCTGAGCGGCCTTCGCCACTGGTTCCTTGATCACTGTTTCACGAAGCGCTGCACCAGACGCCGCTCACCGGCATCGGTGAGTTCCACGGTGTAGGCACCTGTCGGCAACCGCTGCACATCCAGCACTTCACGTTGACCGTTCATGCGCTGCTCAAGTACCACGCGGCCATCGACAGTCAGCACGCGCAAATGGCCGTTGGTGTAGTTGGTGACATCAAGGTGGATGGTGAGGGAGCCGTCCGTTGGGTTGGGGTACAAGTATGGCCCCCTGGCCGTGCCGGTCTCCTCCACTCCCACGCTGATCCCTTGGTACAGACGGGCAATGCGGTTCCGCCCCACACCGCCATAGCTGTGAAAACTTCCACCGATCAGCAAACGATCATTGTCCTGGATGAACATGGTGTTGATGCTCCCCATGGCTCCAAGCCCGGGGTCGAAACCTCCATCGAGGCTTCCATCGCTGTTCAAGCGGGCGAGCCCTCGCCGCCAGGTGCCATTGTAATTATTGAACATACCACCAATGACGATCCTGCCATCGGTCTGCATCAAAGCGCAGAAAACGAAATCATCCGCACCGCTTCCGGGATCGAAATCCGGGTCCAGCGAACCATCCGGCTCCAACCTGGCGATGTGGTTGCACGGTGTACCGTTGAATGAGGTGAAATAGCCGACCACCACGAGTTTGCCATCGGGCTGTACGATGAGTCCGGTGATGAAGCCATTCGCCCCCGTGCCGGGGTCGAACGCAGGGTCCAGGCTTCCATCGGCGGTCAGGCGGGTGATCCGGTTGCGGGGTGTGCCATCATAGGTGGTGAAACCACCGGCGATCAGGATGCCTCCATCCGGCAGCATCTCCAGCACCCGCACCTGGCCATCCGCCCCAGTACCTGGATCGAAGGAGGGATCCAGGCTTCCATCTGTGTTGAGCCGCGCAACGCGATCGCGGGTGGCACCATTGAACTCGGTGAACGCCCCCCCGATCAGGATCTTGCCATCGGGTTGCACCGCCATCGCCTGCACTACGTTGTTCGCACCACCGGCGGGGTCGAACGAGGTGTCCAAGGTGCCATTCTCATGCAGGCGTGCGATCCGGTTGCGTGTGATGCCGTCATAACTGGTGAACAAGCCCCCGATCAATATCCGCCCGTCGGGTTGGAGCCGGAGGGGTATCACCGTACTGTTCACACCCGTGCCGGGGTCGAACGAAGCGTCCAACGCTCCATCAGGCAGGAGGCGTGCGATCCGTATCCGCCGTTTGCCGTGGTATCCCTTGAAACTCCCGATGGCAAGGATCTTCTCGTCCGATTGCTGGACCATGGTTACCACGTCCCCCCCATTGAACGCCTGGGCGGGAGCAAAGGTGGTATCCATATTACCCTGCGGATCCACGCGAAAGATCTTGCCGGCGTAATTGTCCTTGTAGGTCTGGAACCAGCCACCTACCAGGACCTGGGCATCGGGTTGCAGCGCGATCGCATTCACCGTTCCATCGGTACCGATCCCTTGGTCAAAGGTCGCATCGAGCGCCCCTTCCGGTGTGAAGCGTGCGATGCCGCCCAATGGGGCCCCGTTGAACGTGGTGAAGGTGCCCCCTGCCAGCAAGTGCCCATCGGGTTGAAGGGCCAACGTCCTCACCCCAAATATGCTTACTGTGGACCCGAAGGTCCCGCCAGGTACGAAGCCAGGGTCAACCGTGCCATTGGACTGAAGACGTACGATGTTGCTGCATGCGAAGTCGTTGTAGGAGTCGAAGTTCCCACCGATGTACATGCTGCCATCGGGCTGCAGGGCGACGGCCTCCACCAGTCCGGAGGTGCCTTCACCCGGACTGAACAAAGGGTCCAATATCCCGGTGGAGAACAACCGGGCCGTTCCACCGCGTGGCACTCCGTTGTATGCCCCGAACTGGCCCCCGATGAACACCTTGCCATCCGGGAGCAAGGTCACGTTGTAAAGTGTTCCGTTCGGTCCCGTTCCAGGGTTGAAGCCGGTATCCACGCTTCCATCCGCGTTCAAGCGTGCCAGGTTGTTCCGGGGTGTGCCGTTCACCTCGATGAAATTCCCGGCTATCAGGATCTTGCCATCGGGTTGCACCGCGATGGAATGGACCTCGGGGGAATTGGTGGTCCCCGTTGAAAGGCCTGTGCCGGGATCAAAGCCGAGGTCCAGGCTGCCATCTGTGTTCAATCGGGCGATACCTCTGCGCTGGTGGACGCCATAGTTGTAGAAGATCCCTCCGACCAGCACCTTGCCATCTGCTTGCCGGGCCAGTGCGGTCATCGTTCCATTGGCACCTGACCCCGTCTGGAACGTGGTGTCTGCGGTACCGTCCGTGTTGAGTCGTGCCACAAAGTTCCTGAAAGCCAGGTCGTAGATCGCGAACCAGCCGCAGATCAACACCTTACCATCGGGCTGCACCAACACCTCCTCCACCGCGTTCTCGGCTCCATCGCCCGAGCGGAACCCCAGGTCGGTCGGGTTGAAAGTGAGGTCGAGGTTACCGGGCTGCTGGGCCTCGAGTGAAGTAACGGACAGCAGCAAGGCTGACAGAAAGCACACGTACCGAATGGACATCATGATCATGACTTAGTTCATTGTTTGATGAAGCGCTGTACCATGCGCTGTTCCCGGATATCGATGATTTCCAAGGTGTAGGTGCCCGCTGCCACGTGCTGCACATCAAGCACTGTACTTGGTTCGCTCATGCGCTGCTCCAGGACCACACGGCCATCCATGCCCGACACGCGGATCAGGCAGTCGACACAGCCGGGCTCATCGATCCCAACGGTGAGTAGACCATCCGTGGGATTCGGGGACAGGCGCACCTCGTCATCCCGGATCATTCCCTGAATGCCCACGGAAGGCCCGCCATGCAGTGCCGCGATCCTGTTGCGGCCCACGCCGTCGTACGAGAGCATTTCGCCACCGATGATGATGCCACCATCCCCGCGCAATAACACGGATCGGATGTGTGCCTCACTCCCGGTCCCTGGATCGAACGTGGGATCCAACCCGCCGTTCGGCATCACGCGAGCGATGTGCGGGACCGGCACACCGTCGAACATGCCGAGCGTCCCCACGATCACGATACGACCATCGGGTTGCACCACCATGTCGGAAATATAGGACCCACCCGGACCGGAAGGTGCCGGAAATGTGAAGTCCATGCTACCATCCGCATTCAATCTGCGCAAGCGACCGGATACATAGTCACCGCCAGCGACCATGACGCGGCCATCGGGCAGCAGGGCCATGCACAGCACACCGAAGAAACTGCCGGCCCCGGCAAGTCCGAGCACGGAGGCGAAAGGCAGGGCTGAACCATCGGATGAAAGTCTCACGATCTGCCGATGCGCCTGGCCGTTGAAATTGTTGAAGTTCCCGCCGATGAGAATGGTACCCGACGGTTCCACCAATGCCGCATACACGGTATTGTCGCAGCCGGTGCCGGGATCGAAGCCAAGGTCCACCGTTCCATCGGTGTTGAGCCGTGCCACCCGGTTGCGCGCCACGCCGTCCACGTTGGTGAACACCCCGCCGATGATGACCTTGCCATCGCTCTGGACCGCTACTGCATGGATGTTGCCGTTGGCGCCGGTCCCGGGATCGAACGTAAGGTCCAGCGTACCATCGCTATTGAGCCGTGCCACACGGCTACGCGACAGGCCTCCAAAAGTGGTGAACGTCCCCACCACCACGATGCGTCCGTCGGGGGCAAGGGCCACATCATATATGCCCGCCATATCCGCACCCAACCCGGGATCGAACGAGGGATCGATCGACCCATCGGGGAACAAGCGCACCACCTGGGCACGATCGGACCCGGCGAATCCGGTGAACTGACCCGCGACCAGGATCTTTCCATCGGGTTGCCCGGCAAGGGCCCACACGTGGTTGTTGGCCGCAGTAGCTGGCTGGTTGAAGGCCTGATCGACAGTGCCGTTCGGCAGGATCCGTGCGACCCGCCCGAACGCCCTGCCCTGGATGCGCAGGAAACGGCCACCTGCAAGCACCGCACCTCCAGACTCCTGGTCCAGGGCCAGTACAGGCCGGTCGAACCCGCCGCTGTAGTGCACATAAGGCACCGGATAGCCGGCATCGAGGGAACCATCAGCATTCAAGCGGACCAGCCGACCCACAGGCGTTCCGTTGCATAGGGAGAATTCACCGCCCACCAGCATGCGGCCGTCGGGCAGGAGCTTTACAGTGTGCACGCTGCCGTTCAGATCGGTCAGAAAGGTGGGGTCCACTTCACCATTGGTATACAGTCGTGCGATGCGCGAATAGGCCTGGCCATTGTAGGTGGTGAAGCTCCCTCCCACCACGACCCGGCCGTCGGGCTGCAATAAAACCGTGTTCACCACCGCACCAGCGGCATTCCCCACGGTGAACGTCGGGTCCGGCGAACCATCAGCCAGTATGCGTTGAACGGCAATGTTGTTCACCTTCCCTCCCACCACGATGCGGCCATCGGGCTGGAGGGCCAGCGATCTGACCTGGTCATCGGGTAGGGTGAATGGTGATGGTGTGAAGGTGAAGCTCGCGTCACCGGAACCATCGGGCCATAGGCGTATTAGATGCTGAACGCCGAAAAGGTCACCGGCATCGTTGAAGGTGCCACCCACCAGGATGCGACCATCAGCCAGTTCGATCACGCTGTTCACCTTGGCCTGCAGTTCGTTCACCTCGTCGAACGGGTCGAAGAAGGCGATGTGCGTGTTGAAGGTGGGATCCGGGGCACCATCGGGAAGGATGCTCGCCAGGTGACGCGTGGGTTGCCCACCGAACGAGCCGAAGATCCCACCCACGAGCAGCGAGCCATCGGATCGTTGGACCAGGGAGTTCACCCGGTTCTGGACCCCGGGAATGATGCCTGGGTCCTGGACGATATCGAAGGTCGGATCAACCGTTCCATCGGACAATAGGCGTACGAGGTTCGGTCGCGTGCGCTTGTTGTAGGAATTGAAGGCCCCTCCTACCAGGATGCGGCCATCAGGAAGCCCCATGAGGGCCGATACCTCGAGGTCCGCGCCGTCACCAGCGCCATATCCGACATCGTTCGGTATGAAACCGGTATTGAGACTGCCCGGCGTTTGGGCCAGGGCAATGGGGTGCTGCAGCAATGCGAACGACCAGCAGCAAAGGAGTTTTGCGGACCTCTTCATGTATCGAGTGCTCATTCATGAACGGTATTCATTGTTTGATGAAGCGCTGCATCATGCGTTGCTGCTGGGTATCGATCAGTTCCACGGTGTAGGTGCCGGCAGCTACATGCTGCACGTCAAGAGCCGTATTTGGTGCGCTCATCCGTTGCTCCAACACCACACGCCCATCCATACAGCGCACACGAAGTACGCCTGGGGTGAGATCCATCTCTCCCACCTGCACCATCAACATACCATCCGTGGGATTGGGATACAGCCAAGGTTGCTGCGTTCCCGGCCTTTCCGCCATGCCCACGGACAGGCCAGCGAAGATCCGCGCGATGCGGTTTCGGCCTGTGCCATCGTAGGCGGTGAATTGGCCACCAACAAGGATGCGTCCATCGTCCTGTACCGTAACGCATACCCCCACAACTGGAAATCCGCTGTACGTGTTCGTAAGCCCCTCGCCGGGTTCGAAGGCCGGATCAGGCTGGCCGTTCGGCGTCAGCAGCGCGATGCCACTTGAGAGCATCCCACCGATGCCGATGAAGTTGCCTGTGAGCACGATACCTCCCGTGGTCAGCACGGCGATACCCGAGATGGAACTGCCGTCGACGGTGAAGCCATTGTTGAACGTTGGATCCAGCGCGCCCGAGGGCAGCAGGCAGGTCAGCCGGTTGGAATTATGCGCCACCAGAATGCGACCATCGGGCCTTAGTGCGAGGCGTCTTACCTCGCCAAAGACCGATGCAGTGAAGCTGAGGTCACGTGTGCCGTCGGCATTGAGCCGGATAAGTCGACCAGGACCAGCGCCATCGAACTGCAGGAAATTGCCACCGACCAACACCTTGCCATCGGGTTGCACCAGCACGCACTGGACCCGGTCGGAGAAGCCACTACCCGTGTTGAACGTGGGGTCGAACTGGCCATCGGGACCCAACCGTGCGATGCGGCCCACGGCATTGCCCGCGAAGCTGGTGAAGTCGCCGCCAACGATGATCTTGTCATCGGGATGCGGTTTGACATCGAAGATCGCATCGTTCGCCCCACTTCCGATGGAGAAGCCGGGGTCGAGGCTGCCGTCCTGTTCGATCCTGACCATCATGGACGTGGAGGTCCATGGTAGGTACCCCATCGCCACCAGCTTGCCTGTACTCTGTTCATGCACACGCCGCTGGATCCGTGTAACACTGTTGGAGTCCACCGCGAAGGTGTCGTCCAAGGTGCCATCGGCAAGCAGGCGGGCCAGACCCGAGCGGGGCTTTCCGTTCACCGCGGTGAAGGTCCCGGCCAATACGATGCGGCCATCACTGCGCACAAGGATGTCGTGTACATCCGAGCCCGATACACCGGTCTGCTGATGGAACGCGATATCCAGTGCACCATCGCTGAGCACACGCGCCAGGCGGTTCCTCACCGAGCCTTTATATGTTCCGAATGGGCCGACGCACACGGCGCGTCCCGTGGGATCGATCGCCAACGCACGGGGACCAAAGGCGTTCGGCGGCAATGGCGCGAAACCGGCACCCACATCGAAGGATGGGTCGATCACGCCATCGGACAGCAGCTGGGCGAACCCAGGGCACCACTGCCCTTGTATGCTGGTGAAATTCCCACTACACAGGATGCGGCCGTCAGCGCGAAGCGCCAATGAATTGAAGGTCGCGCCGGTGGAAATGATACCCGCATCGAAGCTCAGGTCCACGGTGCCATCGCTTTCCAGGCGGACGATCCTGGATCGTGCTACCCCGTGGTAGGTGCTGAAGCCCCCTGTCACCAGGATCCGGCCATCGGACTGCACGAGGACATTGCCGATGGAAGAGGCGTTCGGTCCCGGAATGGATTGGAAGCTGGCATCCACACTGCCATCGCCGAAGAAGCGCATCAGCCTGGTCCCTTGCCCGAACCAATCTCCCGCCGCCAGGATCTGGCCGTTGGGCAGCAGGGCCATGGCATCGGTGTAGTAGCCGGGGAACGCGAAGTTGAACGATGGGTCGATGTCGCCATTGGGTGATAAACGGACCAGGCCGGGCAGATCCTCGGCGATCGCCAGTATGTGGCCATCGGGCTGTAGCAGCACGCGGCGAAATGAGCAGCACGCGAAGTTGCTGAACGTAGGGTCGCTCGAGCCATCGGGCAGCAAGCGGTACACCACGCCACTGGCCAACAGGATCTTCCCATCGGGCTGGAGCACGATATCGCGTACGGAGCCTATGTTGGGTGGCACGAACGACATATCGACCGAACCATCGTTGAGCAGCCGCACCAATTTGGGCCGTTCCACATTGTTGAATCGTTCGAAGTTCCCGCCGATCACGATGCCTCCATCAGGTTGGATCGCCACCGCATCAAGTTGCCATACCGGAGAATCCGGACCATCGCCTTGCCCGAAACCAAGGTCGGATGCATTGAAGGATAAGTCGTGGGTGCCCGGTGTTTGGGCTACAAGGGCATTTGCGGCCAGCAGCAAGGCGGGCAGGATGCACCTATTCCGCATGGACATCAAGATCATGGCTTAGTTCATTGTTTGATGAAGCGCTGCATCATGCGTTGCTGCTGGGTATCGATCAGTTCCACGGTGTAGGTTCCTGCAGCTACGTGCTGGACGTCGAGAACCGTATTGGGGCCATTGATGCGTTGCTCAAGGACCACGCGCCCATCCACAGCGACCACACGGAGGCGGCCATGGGTGAACGCGGTCCCATCCATACGAACGGAGAGCAGGCCATCGGTGGGATTGGGGAAGAGGACGGGGGCATGATGGCTGGGCAGTGGACCGGAGCCAACGGACAGCCCGTGGAATATGCGGGCGATGCGGTTGCGGCCCACCCCCTCGTAGGTGGAGAAATTGCCACCGGCCAGCAGGCGCAGATCGTCCAACAGCACCACCGGGGCCATCGAGACATCGGTGCCTGTGGTGGGTGCGAAGCTCAGGTCCAGCGCTCCATCAGGAAGCAGCCGCGCAATGCCGGGACGAAGCACACCACCGAAGCTCATCCCAGGACCTCCTGTCACGATCATCCGGCCATCGGCGTACAGTGCAAGTCCGTTCACTGTGGTGCCGGGTGGCGCACCCGCATGGAAGGATGGATCCAAAGAGCCATCCGCTTCCAGCCTGGCGATCCCGATGCGGGTAACAGCATCATTGGTGGAGAAGGGGCCGAGGATCATGAGCCTGCCGTCCGGCATCAGGTACATTTTCCGGATGGCACCGTTCGCTCCGCCACCAGGGTCGAAGCTCGGGTCGAGCGAGCCATCGGTGAGCAGCCTGGCGATCCGGTAGCGAGGCACACCGTTGAAGGTGTTGAACGAGCCGGAGATCAGCACGGTGCCGTCCGGCAATGGTAGTATCGCACTCACCGTGTTGTCCGCCCCGGCCCCGGGATCGAACGTGGTGTCCAGCGACCCATCGGCGTTCAGTCTGGCGATGCGGGCCCGGGGAGTGCCATTGTATGCACTGAAGATCCCACCGATGAGGATCTTCCCGTCCGGCTGCAGGGCCACGCAATGCACCCAGCTATCCGCACCTCCGTCCGGGTCCAGCGTCCCATCAAGGGTACCATCCGTGTTCAGGCGCGCGATGCGGTTGCGTGGCACGCCCGCGTAGCTGGTGAAATGGCCTGCGATCACGATCTGCCCATCGGGTTGCACGGCCATGCCGAGGGGCAAGCCACCTCCCGGACCGATCCCTGGATCGAAGGAGCTGTCCAACTCACCGTCAGGCATCATTTGCGCCAAGGTGCGGCGGGTAATGCCGTTGTATCCGAGGAATCTGCCACGGACCAGGATCCGGCCATCGGTGTGCACGTGGAACTCATCGACATCGTTGGCATTGAAGCCCGACCCGGGATTGAACGAGTTGTCCCGCGTTCCGCTGGCGCCCAACAGGGTCACACCCATGGCGTAGGTGCCATCAACGGAATAGAATGAACCCGCGATCACGGCCTTGCCATCGGGCCGTGCAACGATGCTGTGGATCGGCCCGCCGGGTCCTGCGCCGGTGGCATAGGTGGCATCCAACGCACCGGTATCCGTGAGGCGGGCGATGTAGGGGCGCGCAACTCCCCCGAACATGGTGAAAGTTCCTCCGATCAGAAGGCTTCCGTCGGCCTGCTCCACCAAGCTGCGCACATTGTCGATGATGCCCAGCACATCGGGTCCGATGCTGCTGTCATAGGTGAGGTCCACCGAGCCATCGAGATTCAGGCGTGCGGTCTTCTGGCGGTTGATCCCGTTGAACTCGGTGAAATTGCCCCCGATGTAGATCTTGCCATCGGCTCTTTCCACGATGCATCGTAACATTCCGAAGTCGCCCACACCGGTGCCCGGATCGAACAGGTTGTCCAGCCCGCCGCCCGGGGTAAGCCTTGCCAGACCATTGCGCGTGGTCCCATTGTAGGTCTCGAAGGAGCCACCGATGAGGATCTTGCCATCACTGGCCACGACCACGGCGTACAACGTACCGAACTGACCGGTACCGGTACCCGGGTCGAAGGTCGGATCAATGCTGCCATCGGCGTTCAGGCGTATGATATCGGTCCTGGGCGTGCCGTTGTATTCCGTGAAGTCGCCCGCCACGATGATCTTCCCGTTGGGCTGCACTGCGAAGGCATTGACGTTGGCGAAGTTGGTCGAGCCGGTGGAGAAGCCGGTGCCCGGATCGAAGGTGGTGTCCAGGCTGCCGTCCGCGTTCAACCGCACAATGCACTTGTGCGCAACCCCGGCGTAATTTTGAAAGGCTCCACCGATCAGCACCTTGCCATCGGCTTGCATGGCGACGGCACGCACATCCCCGTTCGCCCCCGGCAACGAATTGAACGAAGCATCCAAGGTGCCATCCGTGTTCAGGCGTGCCACCCGTTGGCGGATGGTGCCATTGTATAGGCCAAAGCCACCAACGATGATCAGCTTGCCATCCGGTTGGGCGACCATCGCTTCCACAGGACCTCCATGGGCCCCGTCGCCGAGGAAGTTGCCCGGGTCGTTCGGGTTGAAGGTGGGATCAAGGCTGCCGGGCAACTGGGCCTCGAGTGAAGTTACAGCCAGCATCAAGGCTGACATAACGCACGCGTTCCGAATGGATATCAAGATCATGGCGTAGTTCATTGTTTAATGAAGCGCTGTACCATGCGCTGTTCCCTCGCATCGATCAACTCCACGGTGTAGGTGCCGGCGGCTACATGCTGCACGTCAAGCACCGTAGTTGGTCCGCTCATGCGCTGCTCCAACACCACGCGGCCATCCATGCCCGATACCCGGAGCAGGCAGCGGGTGCAACCCTGCTCATCGATCCGCACGGTGAGCAGACCATCCGTGGGGTTGGGATACAACCAGGGTTGCTGCATTACCGGGCTCTCCGCCATGCCTACTGACAGGCCAGCGAAAACCCGCGCGATCCGGTTGCGACCGATATCATTGATGGCGAGGAAGGTTCCGCCCACGATGACATCACCACCCGGCAACAGTGCGAAGGCATCCACGGAACGTACAGCACCTGTGCCGGGATCGAAGGAGGTGTCAAGTTCACCTGAGGGCATCAATCGTGCGATGCGGGCACGATCCACACCATTCACGCTCGTGAACGATCCTCCGATGAGCAAGCGTCCGGAGGGCTGTACCGCAAGGGCCAGGATGTTGCCGTCGATGGAACTGAAGTCCGGGCCGGGGTCGAAGGACGCATCCAGTGCGCCGTCGGACATTAGACGTAGCGCACGGGAGCGGGTCACACCTTGGTAGGTGTTGAAGTCACCCGCGACCATCACCCGCCCATCGGGATACAAGTGCAGGCAACGGACCCTGTTGCTGGCACCGGTGCCGATGTCGAAGGTGTCGTCCAAGGTGCCATCAGGCATCAAGCGTACGATGCGATTGCGCGGCGCGGCGTTCACATTGTTGAAGGCACCACCCACCAGGATGCGTCCATCGGGCTGGACAGCGAGGGCGTGGACCGTGTTCACTGCCGATGCCGTGAAGGATGGGTCCAAGCTGCCATCGGGGAGCAAACGGGCCAGGCGTTCGCTGGTCGTGCCGTTCAGAGTTGTAAAATCTCCTCCGATGAGCACCTTTCCATCGGCCTGCAGGGCGATGGCATGCACAGTGCCACCGGCACCGGTACCAGGGTCGAAGGACAGGTCGAGGGTGCCATCGGGCATGATCCGTGCGATGCGGCTGCGCGGCACCCCATCGTAGCTGGTGAATGAGCCGCCCAGCAGCACATGCCCATCCGCTTGCAGTGCCATGCAGAACACCGCGCCCATGGACGATGGTGAATTGAACGCAGGGTCGAGCGATCCATCGGGCAGGATCCGGAAGAGGCCCCTGACCGAAGTGCCTCCGTAGGCTACGAACTCGGAACCGGCCACCAGTATGTTGCCATCGGGCTGGGTGAGCATGGCCCGTACTTGCGGACCGAAAGTGCCCACACTGGTGCCATTCAGCCCACCGGGCGGGCCAAAGACCCCGTCGATCGAACCACTCGCGGTAAGCTGGCCAAAACTGCGGAAATATGCTCCGTCGTACTCCGTGAACTCGCCACCGATGAACACCGTTCCTGCCGCATCCACGAGCAGGGTCTGAACAGGCAGGTCCGTACCCGCTCCGGGATCGAAGGTGTTGTCCAATGTCCCGTTCGCCTCCAAGCGTGCCAGCCCGGCCCGTGCCTGGCCGTCCACCTCGGAGAAATCCCCAGCCACCATGATCTTCCCGTCGCTTCGGCGGGCGATGGCATGCACGGCTGCATTGAAGCCGGAGCCCAGCGTGAAGGTGGGATCCACGCTCCCATTCGAATTCAGGCGGGTAAGACGGCCCACGGATGTGCCGTTCACGTTGGTGAGCGAACCGCCCAACAGGATGCGCCCGTCCGGCAGTGGAATGGTGCCACCGGCACCCAGAGCGCCAGTGACGATGCAGTTGAACGACACGTCAGCTGCGCCATTGGACATGAACCTCAACATACCGCCAGCGCTGCCCGCCCCCACGGTATAGACCCCGGTGGCCAGGATGCGTTGGTCGGGCTGCACGGCAACGGTCGAGAAGATGGAAGGCGCCTGCACCATCGGAACGAATCCGGCATCCACGGTACCGTCGGGATCCAAGCGTACCAGACCTGGCCGCGGCTCACCGGACCACGCATCGAACATACCGGACACCAGCACCTTGCCATCCGTCTGCAACGCAGTGCTGTACACCGCCGGGAATGCCGGCCCACCCGTGATGTCGAACGCGGGATCGAGCGAAGCATCGGGCATGAGGCGCACGAGTGATGGGCATGTAGTGCCTGCGTAACTGGTGAACGAACCGCCCACCAGGATCCGGCCATCCGCCTGCACCGTGATCGTGTACACCTGCGCATTGAAGGAAGGCGTGAAGCCCAGGTCGAGCATGCCGTCAGGCTCCAGGCGAGCCATGTACCCACGGCCGATGCCGTTCACGTTGGTGAAGGTGCCGCCGATCAGGATCCTGCCATCGGACTGCCGGGCGGAGACCTTTACACCACCGAAGGCGCCATCACCGGTACCGTAGCCGAGGTCATCGGGGTTGAAGGTGAGATCCACGCTGCCGGGCTGCTGGGCGATGGATATGGAAGCGAGCAGGATTAGGGGTAGTAGTGCTTTTCTCATGGTCATTGTTGTTGGTCCACTGGCTCGGTATACGTGATGATTTAGTGCTGATCCATACTACGATCGTTCATCCATGCTATTCCTTGATGAAGCGATCCACGATCCGGCCACCACCGGGCTTCACAAGTTCCAAGGTATAGGCCCCTACCGCAAGCCGTTGCACATCCAGCACTTCACGCGGGCCGCTCATGCGTTGTTCGAACATCACACGTCCATCGGAAGCCAGCACACGCAGGTGGCCGTAGGTGAAGGTGCGGTCATCCACATGGATGGTGAGGAGGCCGTTGGTGGGGTTGGGATGGAGCAGCAACGCTTTTTCGATCAACAATGCCTCCACATCGACCGAAGAACCACCGAAGAGCCGCGCAATGCGGTTGCGACCGATCCCATCCACGGACATGAAGCGGCCGGCCACGATGATATTGCCATTGGACATCTGCAGCAACTGCTGCACTCGGCCATCAGTTCCTTCACCGGTATCGAAGGCCATGTCCACCGCGCCGTCCGGCAGCAGTCTGGCGATACGCGCGCGGTCCACGCCGCCCAAGCTCGTGAATGCCCCCCCGATCACCACGCGCCCCGAAGGCTCCAATGCCAAGCTCAAGATGCCCTCGAAAATGGGAAGGACCGCCGCATCGAAGTCCATGTCCAACGCACCGTCAGGCCACAGGCGCAAGATATGCGGCCTGGACACTCCCTGATAGCTCAGGAACTCACCTATGGCCAGGATCCGCCCGTCCGGGAGCAGCGCGAACGAACGCACCATCGCGCTGGCACCTGTTCCGGTCATGAAGCCGGGGTCGATCGTGCCATCCGGCAACAGGCGTGCGATCCGGTTATGGGCTAGTCCGTTGATGGTGGTGAAGACACCACCCACCAGGATGTGCCCATCGGGTTGGATGGCCAGGGACCGTACCACGTCACCCGCACCGGCTTGGAACGCGGCATCAGGAACACCATCGGCGTTCAGCCGGGCAAGCCGTTCGTGCGCAACACCGTCCACTGTGCTGAACGCGCCCCCCAGCACCACCTTCCCATCCGGCTGCAGTGCCAAGGCATGCACGATGTCATCGACACCTTCGCCCGGATCGAACGAGGGGTCCAGGGAGCCATCCGGCATGATCCGCGCGATGCGACCACAAGGCACATCATTATAGCTCGTGAAGTTGCCCCCGATCACCACCCGTCCGTCCGGCTGCAGGGCCATGCACTGCACAAGGCCGTTGATGGTGGGGCTGTTGAACGTGGTGTCCAATGCACCATCGGGCAGTGTCTGGAACAGGACCTGGACCGTGGTGCCATTGTATGCTGCGGCGTTCTGTGCTGCGATCAACAGGCGGCCATCGGGACGCGCCACCATGGCCAGCAGCTCGGGGCCGCTACCGGTTACCACAGGGTAGTTGATCCCACCGGGCCGTGCATAGGCCATGATGCGTTGTCCCGTCGTTGTGAGCTTTGCATAGGACCGGCAATAAGCACCATCGTAATGGCTGAAAAATCCGGCCATGAACACCGAGCCAGCGGCATCCACGAGCACGGTGCTAACCTCTCCATTGGGTCCCTGCCCCGGATCGAACGTGAGGTCAAGGGTCCCGTTCTCCATCAAGCGGGCCAGCCTGGTACGGGGCTGTCCATCCACTTCGGTAAAATTTCCCGACACCACGAAGCTGCCATCGGGGCCAAGGGCCTTGGCATAGACGGGACCATTGAAGCCACTGCCTGCATCGAAGGACGGGTCGAGCGTTCCGTTCGGCATCACCCGGGCGATGTTCCCTGTAGGAGTGCCATTGATGCTCGAGAACAGACCGCTCACCAGGATGCGCCCGTCGGCTTGTAGCACCGGTTTCACGAGACCCGCTGTAGCATCCATCTCCACTGTGAAGGTCTGGTCCAGCAAGCCGGACGAGGTGAAGCGTGCGAGGGCGATATACGTGTTGCCAAGATGGTTGAACACTCCTCCGGCCAGAATGCGTTGGTCCGGTTGGATGGCCAGCCCATCGAAATGACCGAACGGCCCGATGTTGGGCACGAAGCTGATGTCCATGTCGCCGTTCGAGAGGAGCCGTACGATACCCGGCCGTGGTTCACCCCCCCAACTCTGGAACATGCCGGCCACCACCAGGCTGCCATTGGACTGCCGCGCGATGGCATGGACCGGTGAAGGAGCACCCGGTGTAGCGAACGTGGTGTCCGTGGTTCCATCAGGCTCGAGCCGCACGAGGCGGAGCGCCGGCATCCCGTTGCATGTGGTGAATTCACCACCGACCACGATGCGGCCATCGGGCTGCACCAGGATCGTCCGCACCGCTCCATTGAAGATGGGCATGAAGCCCATATCGAGCATGCCGTCCGGCTCGAACCGGGCCAGGTGTCTCCGAAAGTGCCCGTTCATGTCCAGGAATGCGCCTCCCACGATAACGCGCCCATCGGGCTGTGAAGCGGATGCATACACCTGTAAATAGGCCCCATCGCCTGTACCGTAGCCCACATCATCCGGATTGAAGGTGAGGTCCACACTGCCAGGCGCCTGGCCCATGGCCAGCAGTGTACCCAGGCTGAATGCGATCGGAAGAACGGTGCGGGTAATATCTCTCATGCGTGTTGAAATCGTTGGTGCGTATGGCACCAAGACGCACGAAAAGGCGAAGGGTGGCCTTTGCGAAATACCTACGGCACCTGTTCAACCCGCACCGCCGTGGGCACCGTGCCCCCGATGGTCTGCAGGATGATGTCGCGGTCATTGGCGACCCCGGTATACTTCACGTCACCGTCCATGTTCACATCCTCACCAAAGTAGCTGTTCACCACGGTGGTGGGTGTGCTGCCGCCTACGCGCAGCAGCACGGCATCGCGGTCGTTGTCAACGCCCGTATATTTCACTTCATGGTCGAAGTTGGCATCGCCGGGCCAGAGCACCATGGTGCCATTGTCGTTCCGGCGGGCTTCAATTCCCCACGTGGGTGTAGCGGCCGTGGTGAAGTCGACGGTCGTAGGTGTATCGGACAGCGTGACCGATGAGGCGCCCATGCAGCCCAGGTGGTTGCGGTGGCGGATGGCAATGTGGTAGTTGCCTAGTGGCAGGGTGAAGCGCACCGGTGATTGGCCGTCCATGTCCACCACATCGCCATCGCGTTGTACCCAGACATGGCGGGCCGCGCGTATGATCGAAGGGTCGACCGCATCGCGCAATTCCACCACCACGCGATCCACGACCGCGTTGTTGCCGGTGATGGCTTGCAGTCCTCCGAACATATCACTGAAATCCCCACCCGGGCGCGGGTGGAGCAGAGCCGCATAAGGATCGGTATCGGGCAAGAGCCCTGCAGCATTCAATGCATGATCCATCAGCCCGCTGCCCTGATCGTACGGGCCACCCAGGAACACACGCGGTGAGACCGTGACCCATGCCGGCTGGTACTCCCAAAGGTCGTTCGAGGGCGTTGCATTGTTGGGTATGTGGCTACCCGACCTTCCGCAGGCTATGAATGCCCTGCCGTCCACACTGAACGCCGCTGCCTTCTGGCGCGCACCTCCCCCAAGATCGGGCAAGGTGGTCCATGCATTGGTCATCGGGTCATACCCTCTGAAGGTGGTACGGTATTGAAAAATTCCACCCAGTACACTACCACCTCCTGCACCATAGCCCATGTTCCCGATGGCGATGGCCATGTGGTCCTGCACATTGCCTTGGAACGGCAAGGACTGGACGGCCTCCCACGTATCACTGGCCGGATCGTAACGATGTACTGCAGTGGTCGTGGTGTTAGTGCCACTGGTGTTCCCCCCATACACATAAGCCTTGTTACCCAACGCGATCCCGGCTGCAGCATGCACAGCGTTCCCGGGCCGCTGCGCCTTCTCCTCCCAAGTGTCGGTGAGCGGGTCATAGGCCCAGAGGTCGTTCAAGCGGCTGCCGTTCGCCATGCCCGTGGTCACGTAGATCTTTCCTTCCAGTCCGAAAGCGACAGTGGATGTACGTGGCACAGGCAGGTCGGACCGTGGAGACCACGCATTGGCGATCGGATCATAGGCCCAGAAGTTGTTCGTCGCGGTGTTCCTAAGGCCATAGCCCATGCCATCCACCGCAGCGGCCTCCACCATGCTCCCGGGCAGCGCAGCCCGTGCTGTCCATACGCGCTGATCCGGGTCTTAGGCCCAGAGATCCGTGAATGTGGAGGTACCTACACCACCGCCCAGATACGCTGTGCCTCCGATCACGAATGAGATGGGATCCTCGCGTGCTGGCGCAGGCAGGAATGGGCGTTGCACCCAAACACCTGTTGCTGATGGAGCAGCAGGACCCAACTCCCATAGATCGAAACCCATCGGTGTATAATTGTATCCACCGGTCACGTAGGCCTTCCCTTGGTGTACGGTGGCCATGGCATGCGTGCGGCCGTATGTGTCCCAGAGATAGGGCGCTACGCTCCAGCTGTCCGCAACAGGGTCGTATGCATGAAAGTCCTTCCGCGTATTGCCGCCGTTATCACCAAGCCCGATGAATCCCAGGCCATCCAACGCGAAAGCGGATGCATGGGAACGCGAGCTTGGAAAGGGCGCTTTCACGGACCAGGTGTTCGATACAGGGTCGAAACACCAGAACTGTGTGGATCCATTGCGCAGCACATAGCCCTTGCCCCCAATGGCGAAGGCCGCACCACCACTGATCTGGGTAGGCAAGTTCGCCCTGGCTGTCCAGGTGTTCGTGGCGGGGTCCCACTCCCACAGGTCGTTCTGGTCCGTACCCGCTCCGCTCGTGGTTCCTCCACCGATGTAGGCCTTGCCATCGATCGTGAAGACCACTGCGTCCGATCGCGTACCACCCGGAAAGGTGTAGCTCTGATCGAAACTGCCCGTGTTGCCGTTCAGCCTGCGGATGTCGGAGAAAACCGGTCCGCCGCCGCCCTGGTCGCCCAATCCGACATAGGCATGTGGACCGATGGAAAAGGCGATGCCATGTCTGCGCGGACCGCCGGGCACCTGGTCAAAGAAGTCGACTTCGTTGGTCGTCAGGTCATAGCTCCACAGTATATCGGTCAACGCGCTGGTGGCATCAGTTCCAGTACCGAAATAGACCAGGTCGCCCAAGGAGAAGGCAACACCTCCCCACGTGTATGGGTCGCCTCCCATCTCCCATGGATCATACAAATACCATTCGTGCGTTGGCTGAGCCTTTACTGCCGGGATCAGCGTTATGCATAGGGCAACCGAGATCAGTACAATGGTCAATGTTCCTTTCATGGTATCTGTTCTGTTCGCACTGCGGTGGGTACCACGCCCCCGATGGTCTGCAGAATGATGTCACGGTCGTTGGCGATCCCCGTGTATCTCACGGCACCATCCAGGTTCACATCCTCACCATGGTAGCCGGTCACCAC
The DNA here is from genome assembly GCA_041745875.1 of Flavobacteriales bacterium. GTDB lineage: Bacteria > Bacteroidota > Bacteroidia > Flavobacteriales_F > PHOS-HE28 > PHOS-HE28. Next base: position 28,265 of record JBGTIB010000310.1, read on the forward strand.
GTTGGTGGGTGTGGCGCCACCCACGCGCAGCAGCACTGCATCGCGATCGCTGTTAGCGCCGGTGTATTTCACTTCATGGTCGAAATTGGCATCCCCCG
>JBGTIB010000311.1:0-5932 GCA_041745875.1 Flavobacteriales bacterium
AGCAGGTACCGATAAAAGCCATAGGCCTTGCGCCTGCAGCCCTCCATGGTTCACCTGCTGTCCTGCACGGTCCTCTCCGGTGGATCTGTCACCTCCAAGTTGCAAAAACTTGGACGGGGCAAGTCTAGAGTCAGCCCTGAATGCTCAAATGCCGGAAGGCGCAGGGCTGAAAGCCCGATGCATACCAGCCCATGGCAACACCATGGGTACAGGTTAGTGCGGGGTGGTCAGGGCTGAAGGCCCGATACATCGGTGAGGATCGGTCAGGCAGCCGTCGTACCTTGTTCACCATGTACCGCGTGCTCCCCATCGCCGGGCTGTTCGTCGCCCTGCAGGCTCCTGCCCAGATCGTATACGATCATGCCATTCTGGATGAACATGCCTGGCGCGAACAACGTGGCCACCATGGGCATATGCACCGTAGCGGCGATCCCGCGTACGGTTACGACCTCCACTACCACCGCATGGTGTGGGAACTTGATCCCGCGGTGAACGCCATCAGCGGATCGGTCACTTCGCACTTTACCGCCACCGAGGAGCTCAGCACGCTGCGCTTCGACGCCAGCGCACTGCTTACCATCAGCAATGTGTTACACGAAAGCGGATCGCTCACGTTCACACATCTACCCGACAATGTGTTGGAGATCGACCTGCCTATCACGCTGCTTCCCGGCACCATTGATTCCGTCACCATCGTCTACCACGGCAGCCCGGCCGGCAGTGGCTTCGGGTCATTCGTGGTGGATGAGCACGAAGGCGTTCCGATCCTGTGGACGCTGAGCCAACCATACGGGGCCAGGGATTGGTGGCCCTGCAAACAGGACCTGCACGACAAGATCGACTCCATCGATGTGTACGTCACCACACCCAGTGAATTCCGCGCTGCGGGGAACGGGGTGCTCGTGGGCGAAGTGGCGGGCGGCAGCACCACAACATGGCACTGGAAGCATCGGTACCCGATCGCCTACTACCTGATCGCCACGGCTGTCACCAACTACGAGGTGCAAGAGACGACCATCGAGCTGCCCGGTGTTTCGGTGCCGATGCTCACCTATGCCTATCCGGAGGATGCATTCTTCATGTCACTGCTGGCCGGTGATGCCGCACAACAGATGCCCCTCTTCACCCAACTCTTCGGCATGTACCCCTTCGCCGACGAGAAGTACGGCCATGCCCAGTTCGGCTGGGGCGGCGCCATGGAACACCAGACCATGAGCTTCATGGGCGGCCTGAACTACGAACTGGTGGCGCACGAACTGGCCCACCAGTGGTTCGGTAACAAGGTCACCTGCGGCAGTTGGGAGGACATCTGGTTGAACGAGGGTTTTGCCACATACATGACCGGCCTCTGCTACGACTTCCTGGTGCCCGAATACTGGGTGGGGTGGAAGGCCGGCAGTGTGGCCAGCATCACCAGCCAGCCCGATGGCAGCGTGTTGTGTACCGATACCACCGACATCGCGCGGCTCTTCAGCGCGCGCCTCAGCTACCGCAAGGGCGCCATGGTGCTGCACATGCTGCGCTGGGTGTGCGGCGACAGTGCCTTCTTCGCCGGGTGCCGCAATTACCTGGAGGATCCGCTCCTGTCCCATGGCACGGCAAGCACCGCCGATCTGCAAGCGCACCTGGAAGCGGCCAGCGGCTTGGAGCTTTCCTCCTTCCTGGCCGACTGGTTCGTGGGTGAAGGGCATCCCACCTACACCGTGGAATGGGCGCAGGACAGCGACGGCAACGTCACCTTGTCCCTGGGGCAAAGCAGCTCGCACCCCAGCGTTGCCTTCTATGCCATGCCCGTACCCATCCTGTTCAAGAACGCCGATGTGGACAGCATGCTGGTGTTCGACCATGTAGCGGATGGACAAGTGTTCACCTTCCACCTGCCCTTCCAGGCGGACAGTGCGCTGTTCGATCCCAACGTGGAGTTGATCAGCGGGGAGAACGTGGTGCTGGGCGTGCCACAGGCCGCGTTCGAAGCAGGGACCACGTTGGTAGTGCCCAATCCGGCACGGGAACAGGCGTGGCTGCAATTGGCCACCCCACTGCACGGTGCGGTGCAGTTGCGCATCAGCGACGCCTTGGGCCGCAGCGTGCATGAAAGCAGCGTGGCGATGGACGGCCGCCGGATCGCATTGCCCGTGGTGGCGCTGAGGTCCGGCTTGTACCTGGTGCAATTGCGCCAAGGCGCCAACGAGTGGCGGGCCAGGCTGGTGAGGGAGTAAGTGTTTGGTAGAGGTATGAAGCGTCCGATGACATACCTGACCGGGTTGATGGCCGTACCACATGGCCACCGGCCTGCATGTAGCAACCATCGCCTCCGTTGGGATTTAAGTGGGTCCACCAAGGTGAACATAATGCGTTGATGTACACCGTGCGCTACTTGATCGGATTGTTCATGGGAGCAGGCCTATGCCAACAGGCTTGCTCCCAAACATTCAACCTCAGGCACGACCTGTTTGAAGCAGGATTAACACAATGGGCAAAAGGAGTGATCATCAAGCCCGACAGTACTGCCTTGGTTGTCTTCAATGGTGGTTATGTACATGAAGGTCTTTACTACAGTTCAGGTGTTTCCGGCTTACTGGTAAGTCAATTGGGGGAACTATCTACAGGCACCCTACTTCACATTCCGGAAAGAGCCAACTACCCCGGCTTTGCAAACTCCATATCCCCGACGTTGGATGGCGGATATTTCATAGGAGGTTCGACCTATGCGGAAGGAGATACCCAGCGCGTAGCGCTGTTTTGGATGGGTGCGGATGGGTCTGTTTCCGATCACGTGGAACTTGAGCTACCTGGCGACGGATGGATAGGCCGACATGGCATACAAAGCCCGGATGGCGGGTTCATAGTGTGTGGGGAGACAGGTTCGGCAGGCGCTGGCGATGCTTTTGTCGTAAAGACGGACCTGGCTGGAGAAGTGGAATGGTATGAGACCTATGGCGGACCCCTCTTCGATGGATTCCTGGCCATTGACAACAACCCCAATGGAGGGTATTACTGCGGGGGGCAGTACCGCACTGCTAGTAACAATAAAGACCTGTGGGTGCAGGCCGTGAATGACACCGGAGGGGTACGCTGGAGCCGGGTATGGGGTTCGCCCTACCATGAACCCAATGCCCACCTGATCACCGCTGCCGATGGCAACCCCTTGATCGCCTCGGCATGGGGTACCGGAACGGGAGACATGATGGTGAAGTTCATCACCAAATTGGACAGTGCCGATGGCTCCACGCTTTGGGAGCGGCAATACGGTCCTTCATGCCAGGCTTGCACCTTCTTCGCGGTCAAGGAGGTGGTACCTTTCGGCGATCTGATCGCCGTGGGCCAAACGTTTTCGCCAACGTCGTTCTACGGCAGCCTGTTGCGCACCACAAGCACGGGTGACAGCCTGTGGATGCGTGACTACCAATACCACGATAGCCTGGTGAGCAATGTGCGAGGGTTGCTGCGCGATGTGGCCCCTACGCCTGACGGCGGGTTCATTGCCGTGGGTATGACAATGGGGGTATCGGGGATCTACACCCAGGATGTCTGGATCATCAAGGTGGACGAGCACGGCTGCCTGGAGCCCGGCTGCCACGTGATCACTGGCATGGAGACGCAGATCACCAACCTGGGTGGGGCGTTGCGCGTGTGGCCCAACCCGGTGGCGCGCGGTACGCCGGTGCAGGTGGAGCTGCAACTGCCCGAGGGTTTTGTGGTGCAAGGGCAACTGCGGCTTACTGTAACCGATGCGGCCGGGAGGTTGGTCAACGAGCAGCAGTTGCCCGGCCCAGCCGGACAACGGACAACGGACAACCGACAACCGGCCATACCCGCCGGCCAACTGACAACGGACAACTGGCAACCAGGTCTCTACCACCTACACTTGAGTGATGCCACCCGCTGGATCGCCGGTGCCAAGCTGATCGTGGAGTAACCCTCACCGCCCCGCCATCATCCGCTCCACGTACTTGCCCAGTACATCGTACTCCACATTCACCGTGATGGCGGGCTTGAGGTGGCGGAAGGTGGTGTGTTCAAAAGTGTATGGGATGATCGCCACGCTGAAGGTTTGCGCATCGAGCGCGGCGATGGTGAGGCTGACGCCGTTGAGGCAGACGCTGCCCTTCGGCACCAGCAAACGCTCCTGATCGGGCAGTGCGAACACGAAGGTCCAGCTGCCTTCGCGCTCCCACAGGCCCACGCAGGTGGTGACGGCATCCACATGGCCCTGTACCATGTGACCGTCCAGGCGGTCGCCCAGGCGCAGGCTGCGCTCCAGGTTCACGGCATCGCCGGCATGCAACTCACCCAGGTTGCTGCGCTGCAGGGTCTCTTCCACGGCGGTCACCGTGTAGGTATCGCCCTCGATCGCCACCACGGTGAGACAAACCCCGTTGTGTGCCACGCTCTGATCCACCTTTAGTTCGGGGGTCATGCGGGCACGCAGCACCAGATGGCGGTTGCTGCCTTCCGCGCGCACGGCCACCACTTCGGCCACTTCCTCCACGATACCGGTGAACATCAGTTGAGCCGTTGTGGGCTGCCACCGCCCAGCAGGTGGACATAGCCCTTGAGGGTGATCACCTCATCGCCCGCAAGACGCACGAAGATCACGTGGCACACGTAGTAGTACACCCCGTCGCTGAGCGTCTCGCCGTTGTCCTGGTGCGTGCCGTTCCATTGGATCGCAGGGTCCGTTGTGCCGAACACCAGTTGACCCCAGCGGTTGAACACTTGCAGGTCGATCTCCTTCACCCCGCGGTACGGGAAGGGGACGAACAGGTCGTTCACCCCATCGCTGTTGGGGGTGAACACGTTGGGCAGGGTGTACTCCGGGCAGTTGTCTCCGCAGGCGATGATGCTCAAGGCACTTTCGTTCCCCACACTGTCGATCGCCGATACCGCATAACATCCTGCCACGCTCGCCCCGTCGGTGTGCGTGAAGAGCGTATCCCAGGCTCCCTCGTTTGTGCCGATCAGCACGAACTCACCACCCAGCGAGTCGCTGAACCAGATGTTGTAGGCGTACGTGTCCAGATCGCCACAGGCGTTCGCAGGGTTGGTCCAGCTCAGCGTGTTCAAGGGCAGTTCACAGTCATTGTCCAGGCTCAGTTCCGGCACACAGGGAGGTGTCAGATCGATCGGCACTCCGCATACCTCCTGGCTATAGTTGATCAGCGGCGATACGATCACCGGATCGCTGTAGGCACCGGTGCTGCGCACATAGTAACAGTACTCCGTGCCGTTCACCAGGCCGGTGTCCACATAGCTATCCGTGTTGCTGTTGCCGATCAGCAACCAGTCACTGCCATCGAAGCGGAACACCTCGTACAAGCTGTTCACCCACGGCGTGTTCAAGGTCCATTGGATCGTGAGTTGCTCGTCGTTGGGCACCGCGTTGATGAACACCGAGGAGGCCACGTTGCTCGAACCGATCAGCTCATTGCCTCCATCGCCCAGCAGCTCCACCCGGTACACATGCCCCTGGTCCTGGGTATTCAGGCCCGTGTCGAGGAACTGTGTGTCGGGGTGCGCCAGGAAGGGGTGCACCGAACTGCTCCAGATCAACTCCGTGGCACTGCTTTGACCGATGCCCCGGTACAGCCGGAACTGGTAGGGACCCGGGCGTGCGATGGTGTCCAGATCATATGCGTTGCTCCAGCGCACCGTGTCGATCCCGTTGCTCACGTCGGTCACCCCCACGCTCACATGGGTGATCACCGGCACCTGACGGTCCAGGATCGCACAGAACTCCTCGCTGGCGATGCTGCGCGAACCATCGGCGAAGCGCGCCACCACCATGTAGCAGTACTGGTTGCCGAAGACCAGATCGCCCTGGTCCACGTAGCTGTTGTTGCCCACGCCGTCCACACTCGCGATCTCTACATACCCGGTATAGCCCGGGACATCCGTTTCGCAATAGCCAGGCACGAAACCGTAAAGCCCG
>JBGTIB010000312.1:0-7219 GCA_041745875.1 Flavobacteriales bacterium
CCGATCGAGATCTACACACAGCCCTATGGCAACCAGCGTAAGTTGGAACGTTTTCCCTGGTACTTCGAGCCTGTGTTGATCCCCGAAAGCACCCATCCCATCGTGGGCAACATCGATCCGGTGCACATGCGCTTCGTCAGCAGCATCGATACCGTGGGTGTGGAAGGGATCCGCAAGACCATCCTGCTCACCAGTTCCCCTTACTCGCGCTTTCTGCGAAGTCCGGTGCGCGTCAGTCTGAACATCGTGGAAACGGACATGGGCTTCGAGCGCAACAGCACGCCTTACCTGCCGATCGCTGTTCTGCTGGAAGGGTCCTTCACTTCGGCCTTCGTCGATCGCCTGCCGACGGAGTTCACCAACGACCCCGAGGTGGCCTATCGCGAACAGGGAGCGCGCACCGCCCAATTGGTGGTAAGCGACGGTGATGTGATCGCCAACCGCATCGATGCCAGCAAGGGCATGTACTACATGCTCGGCTTCGATCGCTATGCCAATGCGAAGATCTACGGCAACCGGGAGTTCATCATCAATGCCATGAACTACCTCCTGGACGACCAGAGCTTGATCAGCGTACGCTCCAGGGCCATCACCCTGCGTCAATTGGACCCCCGGCGTATCGAATTGGAACGCAGCAAATGGCAGGTGGTGAACGTCGCCCTGCCCGTTGTATTGGTCGTGTTGACCGGCATCCTCTTCACAGTCTACCGGCGGCGCAGGAATTCCGCAGTGGAACAACGAGCAAGCTCATGAACAGACGAGTCCTCCTTCTCTTGATCCTGATCGTCCTGGCCGGACTGGCCTTGTGGTTGATGCGCACCAAGGGCCCAAGTACGCTGGACCGCCCGATGAGCGACTTCATGGTGCCCGACACCAGCAAGGTGGACCGCATCTTCATTGCGGTGACCGATGGCAGAACGGTGGATCTTCGGCGAACTCCCAATGGATGGCGGGTGAGCCGTGGGGAACAGGACCACCCGGCCAAACAGCACGCCGTGGACCTGTTGCTCCGGTCCTTTTTGCGCGTGGAAGTGAAGAGCCCTGTACCCAAGAGCGCGGAGGCCAACGTCCTGAAGGTGATGTCGGCAGCAGCTCGGAAGGTGGAGATCTACGAAGGCGGCAACAAACCTTCGAAGATCTGGATCGTAGGGCACGGTACGAAGGACCACTTCGGCACCTACATGTTGCTGGAAAAGCCCGGTGTAGGCCGCAGCAGCGTGCCCTTCGTGGTGGGCATCAGCGGGTTCACCGGGATCCTGGGACCACGCTTCCATGCCGAACTTGACGAATGGCGTGCGTCGGTGGCTTTCGCGTACACCGACCTGCACGAGATCGCCGCCTTGGAAGTGGAGAATCCCCAGGTACCTGGAAGTGCCTACCGCATCGATCACCTGGACGATGGGCGGGTTCGACTGAGTGATGGGCGCGGTGCGGAACTTCCGTTCGACTCCGTGCTGGTGAAAGCTTCACTCATGCCCTTGCAGCGCCTGAACTATGAATACATCGACCGCAACCTGAGCGCTGCGGAACGTGATTCACTGCTGAACACCACACCCAACCACGTCCTGCGCCTGACCAAGCGCGATGGGTCGGTGGAACGTGCCAAGTTCTGGTACAAACCTTACGAGGGCGATCTCAGCGGCATCGATGCCCAGTTGATCCACGACCAGGTGCGCATGCACGCCTTGATCCAGGACACCCTGCTGGTGGTGGTACAGCGCCTGATGTGGGACCCACTGATCCAGCCCGCACAGATGTTGAGGACCGCGCCGTGACGGGCTCCCGAGCACTGTGGATAACCCCCCTTTCGTGTTGATAAAATGGGCCTTCCTCCCCATGGCCCCCGGCTAACTTTGCGCACTTTCTTAAACGACCTACATACCCGATGAAATTCATCGTTTCCAGCACTGCCCTGCTCAAGCAACTACAATTGCTCCAGGGGGTGCTCGCCAGCAGCAATACCTTGCCCATCCTCGACAATTTTCTGATCGAGATCGACAGCAAGCAACTGACGATCACCGCCAGTGACCTGGAAACCACCATCACAGCCACCATGGCCGTGGAGGCCAAGGACAAGGGCAGCGTGGCCATTCCTGCGCGATTGCTCCTGGATACATTGAAAGCCTTCCCGGAGCAGCCGCTCACCTTCACGATAGATGGCAAGCATTTCGGCGTGGACATCAGCAGCGATCAGGGCAAGTACAAAATGACCGGTTTCAACGGGAGCGAGTTCCCCAAGAGCCCGGTTCTGGAGGATGCCACCACGCTCACCATGCCCGCCGGGATCCTGGCAGCAGCCATCAACAAGACGATCTTCGCGACCGGCAACGACGACCTGCGCCCGGTGATGAGCGGGATCTTCTTCGAACTGACCGAGGAGGATGTGCGCTTCGTGGCCACCGATGCCCACAAGCTGGTGCGCTACAAGCGCACCGACATCCAGGCCCCCGGCACCGCCAGCTTCATCGTTCCCAAGAAGCCGCTGAATCTGCTGAAGAACACACTGGCCGGCACCAATGCCGACGTCACGTTGGAATACAACGCGAACAATGCCGCCTTCCGCTTCGACAATACGGTGCTGGTCTGTCGCCTGATCGATGGGAAATACCCCAACTACGAGGCGGTCATCCCGAAGACCAATCCCAACAAACTGACGATCGACCGCCAGGCATTCCTCAGTTCCATCCGCCGGGTGAGCATCTTCGCCAACAAGACCACCCACCAGGTGCGCCTGCACATCAACGGCAGCCAGCTCACCATCAGTGCCGAGGACCTCGATTTCGCGAACGAGGCCAATGAATCGCTGACCTGCTCCTACGACGGAGAGGAGATCACCATCGGCTTCAACTCACGCTTCCTCATGGATATGCTGAACAACCTGGAGACCGAGCATGTGAACCTTGAGATGAGCGCACCCAATCGTGCCGGGATCCTGCTACCTGGCGAGGCCGGCGAAGTGGGCGAGGATGTCCTGATGCTGGTGATGCCGGTGATGCTGAACAACTAGGACCGAGTAGCTCGAACCAACCTCGACCGACCATGAAATACCCCGCTCTCGCCCTTGTCATGCTGCTGGCCTTAAGTGCGAACAAATGCGCCAACAAGGAGGGCGATGACACGACCTCGCTGAAGGATACCCGCTGGGTCTTCCAGTCGTTGGGGGGTGGGGCGATCTCCATGCCTGAGGGTGTGGAAATGCCATGGCTCAAGTTGGAGGGTGAACAGTTGCGTGGTTTCGGAGGTTGCAATCAACTCATGGGTTCGTACACACTGCAAGGCGATCGACTCAGTTTCCCGGCTGTGGGCTCCACCAAGATGTATTGCGAAGCGACCCAGTCCACTGAGAATGCCATCAAGGAGGCCTTGGGTAAGGTGGACTCCTTCGAAGTGAAGGACGGCACGCTGAAATTGATGGGTACCGGGCTGGAAGTAGCCACCTTGGTGCCGGGTACGGAGCCGCAGCCCTGAACTGCGCGCCTTCGCGCTTCCGATCCGTACCACCTCAGCAGGCCCTGCTTTTCATCCTGAAAAGTGCATCACGTTCGGACTTTGCCGAAACGTTCCATAGCTGCCTTCTCCAACAGTTCCCGGTGATCGGGGTGCGCGATGGCGATCAAGGCCTCTGCACGCTGACGGAGGTTCTTCCCGTACAGGTAGGCCGTGCCGTATTCGGTGACCACCCAGTGCATGTGGGCACGTGTAGTTACCACTCCGGCGCCCTGTTTCAGGAAAGGCACGATCTTACTGATGCCTTTGCCCGTGGTACTGGCCATGGCGATGATGGGCTTGCCGCCCGGGCTCAATGCGGCCCCGTGCATAAAATCCATCTGCCCTCCCACCCCGCTGTATTGCCAGGTGCCGATGCTGTCCGCACACACTTGACCCGTGAGGTCCATCTCGATGGCGCTGTTGATGGCCACCACCTTGGGGTTATCACGGATCACCTTGCCATCGTTCACATACTGCGCATCCAGGAAGCCGAACTCGGGGTTGTCGTGGAAGAGGTCATAGAGCTGGCGGGTGCCAAGGGCGAAACTTGTGACGGTGCGACCGGGGTGTTTCTTCTTGAAACGGTTGTTGATGACACCATTCTTAAGCAGCGGCATGATGCCGTTGGAACACATCTCGGTATGGATGCCAAGGTCCTTGTGGCCTTCCAGCGCGCCGAGGATCGCGTCCGGGATGGCGCCGATGCCCATTTGTAACGTGCTGCCATCCTCGATCAGTTCGGCGCAGCGCATGGCAATGGCGCGTTCCGTATCACCGATGCGGGCGCGGTAATCCACCTCCGGAAGGGCATCATCCACCTCCACCAACGCATTGAAGCGGCTGATGTGTACATGGCCCTCGCCATGGGTGCGTGGCATGTTCGGGTTCACCTGGCCAATGAGCACCTTGGCATTGCGCACTGCTGCCCGTGCCACGTCCACGCTCACACCGAGCGAGCAAAACCCGTGGCGGTCGGGTGGCGACACGTGTACCAGCGCCACATCGATGGGCATGATACCCCGATCGAACAGGCGCGGGATCTCGCTGAGAAACACCGGCACGTAGTCGCCATGTTCCGTGTTCACCGCCTGCCGCACGTTGGCCGACACGAAGAGCGAGTTGATGAAGAAGGCCTCCTTCACACTTGACTTGTCCAGGCCGATATCGCCAAGGGTGCTGATGCTGATGATCTCCACATCGCGGAGCTCCGTTGCCCGATCGAAGAGCGCATGGAGCAGGGTGAGCGGTGTAGCCGCACTGCCATGGACGAAGACGCGGTCGCCGGGTTTGACGAGGGAGAGGGCTTCGTGTGGGGGGAGGTGGGTCATCGTGCTTGCGATCGGCGCAAAGGGACGAAATACCGACCCTTGGCCGACGCTCGATCATTAATCCCGGACGCAGCGCACGCTGAAACCATACGGTGCTGAATGGATTCCTCTCATTATACCCGCGTTGATGTTAATCACCACCCGACTCCATCTTACGTCCGGAACAATCTCAGTTGCACTCCACCATGCGCCAAACTCACCAAGCGCAAAGAAGGTTCCGTCCCCTCCCGTGAGAACACGAAATCCGCCCGGAAAGCCTGTGAATCCAGACTCATCATTGGCTCCAATGTTCGGACTATCCCACAATGTCATGGACTTAATTTTACCACCTACGTTTTCATTCTCACCACGATATAGTGACTCAAAAGATTCCAACTCGCTGGGCGGCATACCCAAGGTCAATTCCAGTACCTGCCATTCCGCATCGGTAGGCACATGCCAGCCTTGCGGGCACAGGTTGGGACTGGCAGCAGCGTACCCGTTGTAGAGTTTACCGTAAGTAGCATCGTTGGCAGGATTATTCTCGAAGTTGCACCACGCACCATAGTTGACTGCAGCCCAAGCTTCGTCGCCCGTCACATGTGGGATGGGTGTTCCGTCGCGATAGTGACTGGTACTCAGGTTCTCCGCCATCCAACATTGATTGCCGATTGAAACCACGGGGTAGATGTTACCGTCGATGTCCATTACAGTGGTGATACTGTCACAACCACCCGTTTGAATCTCCGCCGTAAAGACAATCGGACCGCCCGAGAGTGTATCCCCGTTCGCCTTAAGTACAAAGGACGTGACGACTTGCTCACCCTCCTGGCCCAGTGTCCATGTAGTTTCGGCATACCCGGCTGAATCTGTGTGCACTATGCCCTGGGCCACCTCACCACCACCTTCCTGCACGATGAAGCGCACCCGGTCGCCGGCGGAAGGGAAGAACAATTCCCCACTGTTCTCCGGTTTGAACCGCTGGTCCACACGCACCCGGATAGGTCCCTCCAGTATTGCGCCAGCACTGGCGGATTGCACATTCCCGGAAACATACTGGAGACGATTGGGTGCCTCCCAAGTGGAAACGGGAATGCTGGTAGCAAAATCCACGTTCACATTCCAAAGATCCAAGAATTTGGCTCGGATCCCAGGCCTCAATAGATAGCTCAGGTCCACCGTATAGTTCAAATCGAATTCGGCGCTGTTCGAAACCGTGGCTTGTGCCAATAAGCCGGCTTCCATGTATGGCCCGCCGATGAGATTCACCGTAGTGGAAAACTCGAAGCCAAGAAATCCAGTGATGCCTGCGCTGAGCGAATTCGTGGAGAGGTCGACAATCATATCTGGAAGAGGTGAACTGATACTCGAAATGTTGGTCCATGTTCCATTCTGGTATTTCGCACCAAGGTCCATCATGGTTGCGACCTCGATATCAATGTCCGCGTTTAATCCATCAGAGACCTGGACAGCCATCTCACCCTTCACTTTAAGTTCCGTGCTCACCAGATGGAACAAGCCCCCGATGAACACCAAACGGTTCCATCGTGCAAGGCGCTGTTCCACTTTGACAAGGGGAAGATCTAAATCGGCAGAAATGACCAATTTTCCCTTAACCAAGGCAGATGCATTGCGAACGGCTAGTTCAGCGTACTCCAATCCGCTTGGACCGAACTCCGCAGTTGATACGAACTTGTAGTCAACATCCAAGGTGATATCCTCCATACGGACTGAGACCCCGACAACGTCACTGAATACCAGTTCCAATCCGGTACTTGGTGAAGCCGCCATACCTGGTCCATCTCCCCAAAGACCTTCGACCGGCTCTTCGGCTTCTTCCTCAATCTCAACATAGATCTGTGTTGTGCCGGAAGTATATATGTCCGCGAAAGATGCTTCAGTCGTTTCCAAGGTCATCGAGTTTTCACTAAATGACGCCTCGATCACCTTCCTCATGTAGCCGTTCCCAGTTATGCCCACGATGACATCACCAGACTGCACATCCGGGTTGGCACCCGAGAACTGAAAGGCCATCACGGTGTACTCCACAGTGTCGGTGGCAACAAGGTCCAAGACCCATTCAAGGGAATCCACCTGGTGCACACGATCGCGCAATGTCAGTGTATCCTTGGGCAGATAGCCGGTCCGTCTCTGAGTGGGGATCACACCGCCAATATTCTGAAGAATGATATCCCGGTCGTTCCCACCCCCGGTGTATTGGACCACACTATTCAGGTTCAAGTCGCTTTGCTCGTAACCGGCTACCGTATTGGTCGGGATGACACCACCAATGGTTGACAGGATCACATCCCTATCGTTGTCGGAACCAGTGTACTGAATGGACCCATCAAAATTCACGTCGCCTGCCCACATCACCATTACCTCGTCGATGCGCTTTCGGGAATCCAGAAGGAATGAGAGCT
>JBGTIB010000313.1:0-11080 GCA_041745875.1 Flavobacteriales bacterium
CAACTGATCCGAGCCCTGGTAAAGGCGTGGGGATCACTTCTCCCGACGTACCCACGAACGCTTGTACTGCTCCATGGCCGCTTCCACTCTCGCCCGGTCCTTCTCCGTGGAAGCGAGCACGTCGGTATAGTACATGGTGCGTGTCGTACCATACTTGTTCTGCGCAATGATGTAGGCGTTCAGATCGGCCAACGAACGGAAGTCCGTGTTGCTCAACATCGGTGTTCCGAAATTGTCGAAGATGTGGAGCGAGGTGTAGCCCCGATCCGCGAGCATGCCATACATCCGCTGGAAGGCGCGGTCGGCCGTTTCATCGAAGGCCTGGTTCTCCCAGAACAGGATGGGATGGGACTGTTCCAGAACACGACCGGCCGAGCGGAGTACATCATGATCGAAGCCATCGGTATCCACCTTGAGCAATGCCACCTGACCGGTGCGATCCCCCAGGATCGTATCCAATGGGATCGGTGCGGTCGTGGGTCCCGATCCCGCTACAAGACCTGCGGTTCCAGCGGAAGTATGTTGAAGAACGCCGGTGAACTCCCCGGTGCCGACCAGGTGCTGCATGATCTCCACACGGTCCTTGTGGATGGCAGGAAGTGCGGCGATGTTGCGCAGCAGAAATGGGAGGAAGACCTCTGACGGTTCCACACAGAGAAAGGGGTTGCGACAGTGTTGCAGCATGGCAACGGCCGTGTCACCCACGTTGGCACCTACATCCACGATCAGACCATCGCCGTCCACATGTTGGGCGAGCAAAGGCAGAAAGCGATCGTACAGCCGGTGTTTGCTTTGGTAGTGGGGCAGTGCAGCGCCAGCGGGCAATTCGATCGAATACCCGCCGATGACATGGGTGGTGGGCCCTTTCGCCGGGCGGTCCAGGCCACGCAACCGGCGGTAGGCCATGAAGATCACGGGTGGTACGAAGAGCTTGTAGTTCATCTGCTTGGCCGATGTTCGCAACGCAGCGCAAGCTAAGCGCGGCACGCTTCAAAAGCCCACGGCAAGCGCCGCCATGGCCCCGACGCCCCGGGTACGGCCCATGGCCAGGCCGGGCACATGCGAAGTGGCCAGGGTGGCGAACACACGACCACCGATGCGCATGCGTGCCGAAAGCCCCAGACGCAAGAGCCCGAAACCGCCGTAACCCAGATGAGCACCGAGCAGAGCGCGTGTGCCCATGCGTCGACTACTCGTAAGCGTCACCTGGGGCACGAAGCCGGGCAGGTTCCGTTGTTCGATCTCCACACCGCCCTGCCAGCGTTCACCCAGGAATGCGTTCACACCCAACGCTGCGCGAAAGGGGAGGAGCGTGGTAATGGCGCCGGTGCCATAGCGCAATCCGAAGGTGTCCAGCAATTGATCTTCGCCCAGCAGTACACCGTCCAGGTCAAGGATGTTCGCGACGTTGAAGCCTTCGAAAGCGATCACCGTGTCGCGTCGGATCCGTACCGCATTGTCGTTCCAGGCGATGAAACCGAGGTCCTGCACTGTGGCCACCAGATCAAAGGGCGTGGTACCGGCCAGGTGCCGGCTCACCCAACGCCCCGAAAGGCTCATGCCCAAACCGTTGTTGCGTCCCAGTTCACTGCCGGCTGTATCGCTGCTCCAATAGTCGGCCAGCAGGTCCACGTCGATCAACCGTCCGTCGGGAGCGGTGTATATATCTGCCCTGCGGATATCGCTGGCGTTGAAGGACTGGCCCTGCACGAGATCGAGTCTGAGAAAACTTCCACTGCGCGCATCCTGCACACCGAAACCCACGCTTTGGTAGCGCATGGTGACGTGTGCCGATGGACCCACCCTGGCCGTGCTATCCTCGTAGGGTGCGTTGCCGAAAAAGATCAGGCTGTACAGGTCGTCCGCGAAACGCATTCCCAGCACTTCCCTGTTGGCGACACGCACCATGGGGCGCCAACCCGGTCTGCCGAACAGGCTGTCGGCACCGACCCAGCTTACGTGCATGCCCAGGTCATACCCGGCGCTGTTCCGGCCCGTCAGACCATCCTGCGATCGTTCGCGCAGGTCGCGTTCCAGGAAATCACCTTGGAGCAGCCCGATTGGAAGTTCATTGTACAGTGCGTTGCTGTTGTAGTCCAGGTAGGCCTCGGCCGTGATGCGATGCGACCAGCTTCCGGGCAGGTCCACCACACTGTCCAGGGGCAGGCTGTGGAATTGTGCGTGCAGCGAAAGGACCGTTCCCGACAGGATGTACAGCGCGACGATCCTAGTCATCCCCATTGATGATGTAGTTCGCCCCCAGCGTGATCTGCAGGTCCAAGGAGTATGTATCCAGAAGCTGCAGATGCTGACCCTGATCCGCCGTGTTGAAGATCACGCGGATGCGGAAACGGCCTTCTTCGTACAAGCGGTCCACCTGTGCGGCACTGAGGCCGGCGCGCAACTCGGAGGCCACCGATGCTTCCACGAATCCATCGCCACCAACGATACCAGAAGCGATCTGCCCATCAACGGCCACATTCTCCCACACCGAATCGTCCGGGCCCACGATATCGATCTCCATGCGCGCCTGGAGCGGGAAGCCATTGGTGACGAACAGGCGCAGGTCGCCGCTTTGTAGCGCGTGGGCTTCGGCGCTTCCCGGCAGGTCCACCGTGGCGAAGGTTTGGAGCGTCAACTCATCGGCGATCAGGCGCAGGGGAACCTCCAACTCCAGTTCGGCCTCCAACTCACTTTCGTAGTAGAGGAAATCGTTCCCGTTCGAAATATCCCCCAGGGGGTTCAGGAAGAGGTCCAAGGAATAGCTCAACTTGTCGGGCAGGTTCTCCACGAAGAGGTCGACGTTGCTGTTCGAATTGTCCAGTACGTTCTGGTAGATGCTCGGCTGTGGAGCACCCCCCAGGTCAACAGCCCTGTTCAAGTTGATGGGTCCATCGAGTATGGCATGCGTGAGGTCCACGGTGGTGCCGGTGCGCGTATTCACCGCTTGAAGGGAGCCCAATACGATCCGGATGTCCATGCCGATCCCGTTGGTGATCTTCATCCGCAAGGTCACTTCATCGAGGTCCAGGGTACCACCGATGATGGAGTTGAAGAGGTCGAGATCGGTTTCCTCGGGCCCCACTTCCAATACCCGACTGCCGAAGTATCCGCGGGCATATTGCGGGATCAGCCCGCTGTACGTGACCTGTGCGTTCACACTGTCCTGGTCCGTCACCACGGCACCGGAACCGGCAGGGTCCAGGTTGATCGCCACGATGGTATGCAAGGTGTTTGTGCTGTTGAAGTCCGGCCCGCGAAGATCGAAGGTGACCCCTGACAGGTCGCGCACCTGCGTTTGTAACACCGGTGATGCGGGGCTTCCGGCGGCCACCGTGGCGCCCAAGGTGTTCCCTCCACCCGGGAACTGCGCACCCGGCAGGGAGAAGGTGCCCACCATGGAACTGGCGATCATGTTGGTCAGTTCCAGCGCCAATGTCCCTTCGCGCAGGATCAGCTGCCGCAGTTCCAGATCATCGAAATCGAAGCGCGTGACATCGTTGTCGTTGACGATCCCTGCACCGGCCGGGAAATCGATCGGGCCGGGCACATTGATGGCTCCCGGGTAGTAGTACGTGGTATCCGGCGCCCGCAGGACGGTATCGAGGTCCACGGAGAACAGGGTACTGCGGTACAGCAGGCTCACATTGCCACCGGGCCCGGTGACCAACAGGGAATCGGCGATGAGGTCACCCAGTGTGAAGGTGGTGGTCACCAGCGGTGCCAGCACATCCACATCCCACCGGGCCGGTCCGGCATCCTTCCGGCAGCCCGCCACCAGCAAGGCTGCCAGACAAATGGAGGCAACCGGTACAGGGCTGCTTGCGTTCTTCATACGGGTGGCAAATTAAGACCCCGGCCAATGATCATCATCCCAAGCCCGGATAGCGGACGCTAAATTGCAGCCTCGAATGGAGCCGAATTCCGATCCCTTCATGCTGTTGAGGCGCCATATCCTGCTGCCATGGCTCCTGTCCTCGGTGGTCATGTTCGGCCTCAGCTACCTGTGGCACGGCGTCATCCTCTCCGACCTGCAGGAACTCGATATCCCCCGCACCCTGTACATGCTGCTGGCCGCCTTGTTCTACCTGGTGCTCGGTCTGGTACTCACCATCGCCACCCACAAGGCCATCGCATATGAGTTCATCTCCCTGAAAGGCGCCTTCCCACTGGCGTCCTTCCTGCTGGGAGCGGTGGTGGGTTTCCTGGTGTTCCTGGGCATCTTCGTCCTGGGCATGTCCTTCACCCAACACGGACTGGTGCATGTGGTGGTGGACGTCCTGTGGCAGATGTTGGAACAGGGGCTGGGCGGCCTTACGGTCAGCCTGGGCATCATCTACGACATGCACCAGCGTTTCCTGGAACAGGAGCGCGGGCATTAGGATCAACCCTGCTGGTACTTGTCCTTCCACAACTGTTGGAGCAATGCGGCGTGTTTCTGCTCCTGCGGATTGTTCCCTGGCTTGTAGAAGGACGTCCCGCTGAGTTCCCCGGGGAGGAACTCCTGCTCCACGAAATTGCCTTGCCCATCGTGGCTGTACGCATAATCACGGCCATGCCCCAGGTCCTTCATCAGCTTGGTAGGCGCATTGCGCAGATGCAGCGGGACCGGCAGGTCGCCGGTACGGACCACGGCCGCCTGTGCTTCGCCGATCGCCACGTAGCTCGCGTTGCTCTTGGGCGAGCAGGCCAAGTGGATGGCACATTGGCTGAGGATGATGCGCCCCTCAGGCCAGCCTATCATCTGCACAGCTTGCATGGTCGTGGTGGCCATCAACAGGGCGTTCGGGTTCGCGTTGCCGATGTCCTCACTGGCCAGGATCACCATGCGACGCGCGATGAACAGCGGATCTTCGCCGCCTTCCACCATGCGCGCCAGCCAGTAGACCGCTGCATTGGGATCGCTGCCGCGCATGCTTTTGATGAAGGCACTGACGATGTCGTAGTGCTGTTCGCCCTGCTTGTCGTAGCGAGCGCTGGTGTTCTGCACCACCTGCTGCACGAGCGTATTGGTGATGGTGACCGGCCCATCGCCAGCGGCTTTCACGCACAGCTCGAAGGTGTTCAGCAGGCGGCGCGCATCCCCACCGCTGGCGCGCATCAGTGCATCGGTCTCCTGCACGGTGATGGAACGTTGCTTCAACTCGGCATCATCGCGCATCGCCCGGTCCAGCAACAACGTGAGGTCTTCCAATGTCAGCGGCTTCAACACATAGACCTGGCAGCGGGAGAGGAGCGCGCCGATCACCTCGAAACTGGGGTTCTCGGTAGTGGCACCGATCAGGGTGATGACACCTTTCTCCACGGCACCCAGCAACGAATCCTGTTGGGCCTTGCTGAAGCGGTGGATCTCGTCGATGAAGAGCACGGCGGCCCGAGAGAACAGTCCGCTGCCACCGGCCTTGGCGATCACCTCGCGCACGTCCTTCACGCCGCTGCTGATGGCGCTCAGCGTGTGGAACGGCCGGTCCAGTGCCGTGGCGATCAGCCGTGCCAGGGTGGTCTTGCCCACGCCCGGCGGGCCCCACAGGATCATGCTGGGCAACATGCCACTGTCCAGCGCTTTGCGCAACACGCCCTGGGTTCCGATCAGATGCTCCTGGCCCACCACCTCGTCCAACGAAGTGGGTCGCATGCGTTCGGCAAGCGGTGTGGAAAGCGACTGGTCCATGCGTGGGGACGAAGGTAGCTGGCTGCAGAGCGAACGCCGGTGCAATGGGGAAGTGCCGAGGGCGGTTGCACACTAGGAGCGGATCGCCCCTCTGCGACTACGAAGAACGGCGGCCCGCACGGACCGCCGTTCTTCATTGAGCGGAGTGATGACTAACGCACTTTAACGGCACGCTTTACCAGCGGCTCGCCATCGAGCAGCAAGGTCACATAATACACGCCGGGTGCCAGGTGCGCGGTGCTCCAGGAATAGCTGTACCGATCATCGCAGCACGCATTTACTGCGCTTCTGGTTATACGATACTATTCACACAGGCTACAAAATTTCAGACTGAGTAAATGGAGAATCAGCGGGATAATTTCTTGGGTGGATCACTAATAGCCGCAGGGTCCCTTCGTCCCTCAGGAGACCCTGCGCAGGTTTAGTCTGGGGAAAGCCTTGCCATCTCAGGCCAATGCCTTGTTCAGCAGCCAGGCCAGGCGCACGCCTCCCGCCTGCAGTTGCTGGCACACCAGGTCCCAGTGGGCCCGGGCGTATTCCTCACCGATCTCGGCCCCGGGCGCGACTGTGTAGGCGTTCTGGCGCAGGTCCACACATTCCTGTGCCCAATCGGCCGGGGTACCGCGCCGCAGCTTCCGCAGGGTACGGCGGTCCACCACCTTCAAGCTTTCGGTGATCACCGTATGGTCCTGGCCGATCGCTTCGAAGATGCCACTGTCCCACACCTTGTGCAGGTTGCTGCCCCGTCCCATCCAACGCACCTGGAATTCGTTGCCACCCTTGTCCAGTCCATTCCCTACGTGCAGGGGCTGATGCAGGTCGCCCACCATGTGGATCAGGTAGCGAAGGGCCAGGCGCTTCTGTCCGATGCTGGCCGTGTCGCTGCCCAGGGTGGCCGCCATGCGCTCGATCGCCTCCACCACGTCGCCCTTGGGGTTCTTCTCGCTGCTGGCGTAGGTCATGCCATCGGGGATGGTGACCCAGTGCCAGGTGCTGGTGTGGCGGTGATCGGGTTGTGATCGCACGCGGTCCATCCAGCCGGCCACCGAGGCCATGGTCTCATCCACCAGCAGTTCCTGCACCGCCGCGCGAGCCTTGGGCTCCAGGTAACATTCCGCCACGTTGGCCACCACGGCATGGCCGGTCGTGTTCCACGCAAAGGACAAGGTGGGAATGAACAACAGGATCAACGAAAGCAGATGAACAGGCATGTGGTTAAAGGTAGGCGGAATGGAACGGTGCGATCGTTCAGTGCGTGGCCAGTTTGCGCACGAGATCCTGGGTCATGTCGCTGGCCTCGGGGCCGTAGCCGTTCACCAGGATCCCTTTCAGATCGTGCTTCTCCGAACTGATCGCGTACACGATGCTCTGATCCTCCGGGTTGCTGTCACCCTCGAATCGGTGGAACTCATCGATCCGGAATTCGTCCGGGTCCAGTGTCCGGCCTTTCGCATTGCACACCAGGCAATGGCCACCCAGTTGCAGGTCGTGCTTGTAGCCACGGCGTTGCAGATCGTTCACAGCTTCGGAAAGGGTGGTGTAGGCGGACATGTGCAGTTTGGCCGAATGTTATCGGCTCGATGAAGGTAGCATTGCCGATCAAGTCCTTCGAACGATCCAACTTGATCATCGTCAGTTCGTCCTTCGCTGGGGTCACACATATTTGTGCAAAGCACCTTGTACATGTGGTGGAAAGCCGTTGCCGTCTGGTTCCTGTTCATGGTCGGCGCCGTTGCCAACGGCACCCTGCGCCAGTACGTCATCAACCCTGCGATCGGCGCGGCTTGGGGGCATGTCCTCAGCACGGTGCTTCTGTGCGCCATCATCCTCGCGATCACGTGGTTCAGCATCCGTTGGATAGCACCCGCCGATGCCGTACAGGCCTGGACCATTGGCGCCGTCTGGCTGGTGATGACCCTCGCCTTCGAATTCGGAATGGGGTACTTCATCAGCCGCCTAAGCTGGGCTGAGATGCTGGCCCAGTACAACCTGCTGAAGGGTCAGGTGTGGGTCTTCGTGCCGCTCGTCACCCTCATTGCGCCTTGGTGGATGGCCAAACTGCGCGGTCTGCTGCCATGAGCGATCGCCACAAGCTCATCACCATCAAGCTGCTCCACACAGCGGTGTGGCTCTTCATGAACGTGGCGATCTTCTACCTGCTCTATGCCGTGATCGCTGACCGCATCGACCGCTGGGCATGGATCGCTTTGGCGGTGATCGGATTGGAGTGCCTGGTGCTGCTGATCTTCCGGATGGCCTGCCCGCTCACGTTGGTGGCACGACGCTATTCCGATTCCACCCGGGCCAATTTTGACATCTATTTACCGGAGTGGCTGGCGCGAAATAACAAGCTGATCTATGGCGTGTTGCTGGCGGGGATACTGGTGGGGTTGGCGTGGCGGGTGTGGGGGTGAGCTGGGTTCCGGGGCGATGGCCATCCGTTCAGGGCACTACATTCGGACCATGTCAAACTTGGAGAGCGCATTTCGCGAGCTTCTTCAGCGCCACGAGGTCGTTTCAGATCACGTGAATGAACTGTGGCAGGAAGTGGTGGCGGCACACACCTCATCGAACAGGCATTATCATACACTCCAGCACTTGGAGGATCTTCATGCGAAGCTCTCCGATGTCAAGGCAAGCTTCCAGAACTTCGATGCTGTGATAATGGCGATCGTCTATCATGACTTCGTCTACCGCGTTACGCGCAAGGACAATGAGGAGCGCAGTGTAGCGGTGATGCGAGAGCGGATGTTGGTGACACTGGGTTTGCCTGTACCATTGGTGGAACGTGCCGCTGCCCACATCTGGGCCACTCAACGGCATGAGGCCAGCAATGATCCCGATACCAACGTGTTCACGGATGCCGACCTGAGCATCCTCGGATCAGCCCCCGAACGGTACAAGTTGTACACCCAGCAAGTCCGTCGGGAATACCGCCTGTACCCGGACCTGCTATACAAACCCGGCCGACGCAAAGTGCTGGCGCATTTTCTCGCCATGCCGCAGATCTTCAAGACGGCACACTTTGGCGAACGCTTCGAGGAACAGGCGCGCATCAATCTGGCAGCTGAACTGAGCGGCACGTTGTAGGAAGCGTGAACCCGCGATCGATCATCCAGCGCTGCCCCATCCCGTCGGTACCCCATCGATGCTTACCGCATTCTTCTCGTTGCGGTACGCGTCCAGTTCCTCCGGGCTCTTGTGCGTGGCCCATGCCGTCAGTTGCGTGCGCTCGCCAGCGTGTTCGAACAAAGGCACCCCAAAACCACAGGAGGTCTGCACGCTATCGATCTCGCCGATGATCAGTTGACGCTCGCCCGGCATCGGTGGCCCGAAGTGCGGACGCAGTTCGTTCCACTCCGCGTGGTGTGGCTGCACGGAACGCCCGTGCGCGTAAAGCCGCAGTATCAAAGGAGGCCCCTCGAAAGCGCAGAACATGAAGGTGATGCGGCCATTCTCCAACAGGTGCGCGGCGGTCTCGTTGCCGCTGCCGGTGAGGTCCAGATAGCCCACGCGCGATGGGTCCAGAATGCGGAAGGTGTCCAGGCCCTTGGGCGAGAGGTTCACGCGGCCCGTGGCAGGTGCAGTGGCCGTAAAGAAGAGGTGCTGCTGGCGGATGAAGTCCGTAAGGCGTTTGTCCAGGGCGGGCAGGAACTTGGGCATGTGCGAAGGTAGAATGGTGGTGAAAGGAGCGAAGGTGTTCCGCTGTCCGATCGGTTGCCTTACACCGTGCCCCCCACCGCCATCACCACCTTGCCCGTGTGCCTGCCTTCGCCGAAGTAGCGGATCAGGCGCGGTGCATCCTCCAGCGGGTAAGGCCCGTCGATCACGGGCTTCAGGGTGCCGTTGCTGATCAAGGGAGACAGCATATCCAGATTCTTGTTCAACTTCAGCGATACGATATACATGTTGCGACGACCGAACAAGCGCGCGATCAGCACTGCGATCAGTCGACCGGGATCACCACCCACGGTGACGTAGCGGCCGTTGGGTGTAAGCGCCCGTGCCAACACGCGTGGTGAGCGTTTCGTCTTCATGTCCACGATCATGTCGAAGCGTTCGTCCAGTTGGGTGAAGTCCTGCTGCTTGAAGTCGATCACGCGGTCGAAACCCATGGCCGTCATCGCTTTCAGTTTCTCGCCGGTGTCCACGCCCCACACGGTGCAGCCCTGTTGTTTGGCGAGTTGCAGCGCGAAGGTGCCCACGCCGCCGCCCGCGCCATTGAGCAGCACGCGCCTGCCTGTCCGGTAGGCAGGTTCACCATCCTTCAATTTGCCGATCTCTACTACGGCCTGGTAGGCCAGTTCCAGCGCGTGCGGTATGGCAGCGGCCTCTACGAACGAAAGCCCGGCCGGTATGCGTCGCAGCTCACTTTCCGGCACGGCCACGAATTCCGCGAAGGTGCCCAGGCCGCCATTGGAGGTATCGCCGTAGACCTTATCGCCTACGCGCCATTGCGTGGCATTGGGGCCGAGCGCCTCCACCTCGCCCGCCAGCTCCATGCCCGGTATGGGCCGTCGCGGACGGAAGAGGCCGAAGAAGAGGCGGTAGATCCGTGGCCTGCCCAGCACCATGCTCCAGTCGTAGTCGTTCACCGGGGTGGCATGCACGCGCACCAGCACCTGGCGGTCCTTCGGCACAGGCACGGGTACATCGCGCAGTTGCAGTTGCTCGGGTGGCCCGTAGCGCGCGCAGACGATGGCTTTCATGCTGCGAAAGAAGGGGCGCGGGGGCGATGGTGGAAGCGGGAATGGTTGAGCGGTTGGAGGGCGGGAGGGGCGGGGGATTGGATCTATCCATGAGATACCGATCTTCGGGTTATGACCACCACGAATAACCGCAGATCGATCCGGTTGAAGGGATACAATTATGCAAGGGCTGGTGCGTATTACGTCACCATCTGTACCCAAGGGCGGTTGCACCGTTTCGGTGAAATCGCAGAGGGGGGGCTGGTGCCCAACGCCATGGGCGGTGTTGTACAACGGTGTTGGGATGCCATACCGGAACACATGCCGTTCGTGTTGGTGGATGCATTTGTGGTGATGCCAAATCATGTGCATGGCATCATCGTGATCACGGATCGGGTGGTGACGGACCATGTTCCGATCGGTGCGGTAGGGGCGGGAAATTTCCCGCCCCTACCACACCCCGATACAACGTCATCACCACCCGATGGAACGGACCAAACCCGACCACGCACGATGCCCGTGATGCAGAAAAATTCGTTGGGGCACATTGTGCAGACGTTCAAGGCGGGGGTGTCACGGTATGCGGTCCGCGAGGGCCTGATGCCGCAGGGCAACGCATTGTGGCAACGGGGGTATTTCGAACGGGTCATCCGCGATGATGCCGAACATGCCCGCATTGCACGATACATCCAGAACAACCCGGCCAATTGGAAAGAGGACC
>JBGTIB010000314.1:0-4374 GCA_041745875.1 Flavobacteriales bacterium
CTCACGATCTCGACACCTACGCGGTACAGTCCCAGGCTGGTCTGGTGGGAACCGTGCTTGTTGCTGAAATGCTCGGCCATGAGTTCCCCCGTGTTCTGGCCGTGGGCCACATAGCTGCGCAGGACCAACTCCTTTCGCACCAGGTCGATCACATAGAGGCGCTTGGCCGTGCTGGGCTGCGTCATGTCGGCAATGGCCAGTACGGTCGGTTCCATGCCCCGCTTCTCCACACTTTGGTATGCGGCAGCGAAGACGGGAAGTGCCAGATCGATATCGTCACCCAGATCTCGGTGGATCTCCGCCACGATGTCCACTTCAGCGGTCTCCGTGCTGACGGGCACGGGTGGTTCCGTGATCACCGGGAAAAGCCATGCAAAGAGCCAGAGGATGGCCAGTGGTGTGTTCACCATTGTTCCGAGCAGGTTGCGGTGGCCGGCCGTTGAGCGAGGTTCCAGATCGCTTGGAACGGACACCGGGGTGTGAATCTAACGTTCATGTTCCACATGGAAGTGTTCTTACGTCATTGATAGGTCAGGGTTCAGTAAATGCTCGTACTGGAACGTAGAACAGCGGGCCGCCACATCCTTGAGATGGAGGCAAGCTGCACCATTGCCGTGGAATAGTCCAACTATCCCGGTATCCGAAAGATCGTGGTGCTGTCGATGGTGCTGTCCTGCGCGGTGCTGGCCTCGGCCCAACCCAGCAACTCGAAGGGAACCCTGGCGATGTAGCTCTTCAGGTCCGTGAAGTACTCGGTGCCGTAACGCTGCGTGCCCTTGTAGAACACCTGGTTGTTCATGAAGTACTTGCCAGGGTGCTTCTCCAACAGCAGTTGCATGATGCGGTCGAAGTCGTCCAGGATGTACCAGCCGATCTCCGCGAAGAGGATCGCCCCGGCTTCGATGGGCTTCTGCAATTCCTCCACCACGTTTCCCACCCGGAAATCCAGGTTCGGGAACAGCGTGTTGGCCTTCTTGATCGCGGTCTCACTGATGTCGATCCCCAACGGCACGATCCCGGTTTCGCGGTGGATCCAATCACTGTAATAGCCCAGGCCGCAACCGAATTCCACCACGGACTTGATCCCGAAGCGTTTCAGGTGCTGGATCGCCACCCAGCGCCCGGTGGGGTTGGGTTGTTCACTCTGGCGCCAGGGGTCGTCGAATTCGCGGTACATCTCCTCGAAGCGACCGATGAAATGGCCGTCCTTGATGACGTAGTCGTGGTAGCTTTTGGCTTGGTCCATGGTGCCAAAGAAAAGGAAGGGAATTGTTCACCCCGCCAACACTGCCTTCGCGTAGTTCGCCCAACTCATGTTCTTGGTGGCTTCCACCACATTCGCGCGCGGGATGGGCTTTTCGATGCTCGCTTTCATCACACGCAGCATGTCGGCCAGGTTGCCGGGTTCGGCGAGGTAGCCGTTGAAGCCGTCGGTGATGGTCTCGGGGAAATGTCCCACACGCGTTGCCACGGCCGGCAGCTTGAAATTGTAGCTGAGGCTCTCCACCCCGCTGGGCGTGGCCGTTTCGTAGAACAGCACGATGGAGTCGGCCGCCTGGAAGTAGGGGGGCACCTCCTCGTTGGGGATGAAGCGGTCCACCACCAGCACACGGTCGCGAATGCCCAAAGTATCGATCAGTGCCAAGGGGTCGTAGGCACCCTCGTCGTCGGTCTTCTTCAGGAAGAGCTTCTTCATGGTGCCGAAGGCGATGTTCTTCAGCTTGGTGCTCAGTTTGCGCTGGTCCACCGTTCCCCAGAAACGTTCGCCCACGACCATCAGGCTCACATCGGCGCGCTCCTTAACCAATTCGGCGAATGTCTCGATGCAGTGATGCAATCCCTTGTACTTGCGGATGAAACCGAAGAAGAGGAAGACATGCTTGCGTAAGCTGTGCTGCGCTTTCCAGGCTTCCTTGTCGAAGGTGGGGTCGGGTTGGAAGAGGGAGTAGATGGGATGGTAGAGTTTCAGAATTGCAAGCGGCGAGTTGGCAGTTGCCGAGTTGACGAGTTGATCCACTTGCCGCTGGTCAACTTGCCGCTTGCCGCTTCTACTCCCGTCCAACGACAACTCGAACTCTTTCTCCGGCATCAAAGCCTTCAACTCCTCGGCCGTCTTGTAAGCATGCACAATGAAGCTATGTCCCTTCCGCAGTGCGAGGCGCGTGAGCATTTGGTCCAAACTACTTTGTTCCTTGGCGGCCACGAAGTGCAGGTCGAAGATGATCTCGGCCTTGGTGTAGTAGCGCAGGTAGCGCAGGATCGGGTTCAGCGGAATGCCCTGCGTGGGGTTGTACCACTGCACGATGATCTTGTCCGGTCGCAGCTTGGCGATGGCCATCGCGGTGCGCTTCCACGTGATCGGGTTGTTCCAGTTGGTGATGTAGTGTACCGGAATGTCGTAGCCTTCGAGGAAGGTATTACGGCTGCTCTTGTCGACGAACTCGCGCGGGATGATCGCCGGGTACTGCTGCGTCCAACTAACGATGGTGACCTCAGCACCTTCATCCTTCAGCGAGCGGGCCAATGCCGTGTTATACTGCGCAATGCCGCCTTTGAACTTGGGGCCGGGGCCGAAGCAGACGATCATTGATCAGAAGATCAGAAAATGAGATGATCAGAAAATGAAATGCGCGCCCACCGCAAAGGAGGAGCGCTGAGCATGCGGGTCGCACTACGGGCGATCGTCTGATCGTCGGAGCGGCTGATCATCTGATCCGCATGTTCGCCGCCTCATACACCCTCCGCATCCCTTCCTCGATACTGATCTTCGCCTTCCAACCAAGGTTCTCCTCCACCCAGCTCATATCGCAGTAGCGGCTGTGTACGCCCACGGGTTTGTCGAGCAGGGGTTTAATGGTCGGCTTGTAGCCCGCAAAGCCGGTGAAGACCTCGATCAGTTCCAGGAAGCTGGTGAGCCTGCCCATGCCGATGTTGATGGCGGTGCCGTCGCTGATCTTGTCCATGGCAAGAAGCGTGAGGTCGAGCACGTCATCGATATGCACGAAGTCGCGGCCCTGCTTGCCGGTGCCCCAGACCTCGAAAGGGTTCTCCATCTTCGCAGCACGTGCAGCGATGGCGGGGACGGGGTAGCTGAGATCCTGGTCCTCTCCATATCCGCTGAACGGGCGGATGCTGGTTACATGAACGCCGTAGTGGCTCGCCGCGATCTTCGCCAGGAACTCGCCGGTGAGTTTGCTCCAGCCGTAGGTCATGTCGGGCTCGCCCATCTTCTTGAAGTCGATGTCCGTCTCCTTCAATTGCAGGGTGTTGCGCTCGGTCTGCAGGTCGATGGGATAGGCGGCGCTGCTGCTGGGGTAGAGGAAGCGGTCGGGCTTGTTGCGGCACACGTAGAGGAATATCTCCGCGTCGATGCTGAGGTCCTGCGCCACGAGCATGGGGTCGCCATCGATCTTGCTGCGTCCGCCCACGATGGCCGCGAAGTGATAGATATCCATGAAGCGTACAACGTCAAGCCCGTAATGCTTCACCAGGTGCTCGGGATCCTTGTTGAGTTCGCGGAGCACGTCGCGCAGGTCGGCGTGGAGGAAGAGAACGCGTCCGTCGCCATATACGGTCATCCCCCGGTCGGTGCCGTCGCACTTCCAGGGCGCCCAGGTATCGGGGTGGGTGCCCACGCTGAGGTCGTCGACCAGCAGGATGCGGTCAGCGGTGGTGTTGAAGAGCCGTTGGACCATGTTGCGGCCCACGAATCCGCAGCCCCCGGTCACCAAGTGTGTTGCCATCGGCGCAAAGATGCGGTGCAGCGGGCAAAGCCTCAGCCCCGGAGCCCATCAATGAACCTGGATCGCAATTCCGGCGTAGGGATCATGCAGCTTTCCCGCTGTCCGAACCACTTGTAGCGGTTGTGTGCCACCCAGCGGTACACGGCATCGCGGAGGAACGGCGGTGCGATGATGAACGCGAAGCACAAGGCCCATGGTCCGCCAAGGTCCTTCAGCACGTAGAGTGCCGTAGTGGACCGTGTCATCACGCGACTCTTGCGGATGTAGATCACGGTGCTGAGGTCCTTGGGACGCACGGAACTGTCGCGTAGGAGGTCCCGGGCTTCATTGGACTGCAGCGTGCCGAAACGAAAGCGGGCCTTTGGATCGCGGGCAATGATGAACTGCACGAACCCATTGCACAAGTTGCACACCCCATCGAACAGTACCACCTGATCGTCGACCGCTGTGGTCGTTCCGGATGGGGTGTCGGCCTCCCTGGTGATCATGGACGCCACAAAGGTAGCCGGGTGTCGCTGCTAACTTGCGCCTTTCACCAGAGCACCATTTCCCTTTTCGTTGCAAGCCAGCCCATTGCGTCAGGTATTGGAGTCGATCGTCTCGTACCCCGGTACGGAGACGGATCTATTGT
>JBGTIB010000315.1:0-7628 GCA_041745875.1 Flavobacteriales bacterium
GCCCTTCAACTATGGCAATTCCTACTTTCTCATTGTGACGGAGACCTTCCGCGACGTGCGTCTGGTAGGGGCTCCTCCCAGCGCCATCGGGAAATTCGGCGGGGATACGGACAACTGGATGTGGCCGAGGCACACAGGCGACTTCTCCATATTCCGGATCTATGCAGGACCCGATAACAAGCCGGCCGATCCCGCCGATGCGAACATTCCCTTCACCCCGCGCCATTCACTACCCATCGCCATGGACGGAGTGCAGGAAGGGGATTTCGCCATGATCTTCGGTTTTCCAGGCAGTACACAGCGCTACCTCACCTCCGATGCCGTGCGACATGTCATGGAGGTCCAGGATCCCATGCGCATCGCCATGCGGAAGGCGAGCCTTGCCGTGATCGATCAGGCAATGCGCAGCAGCGACCTGACGCGCATTCAGTATGCTTCCAAACAGTCGGGCATCAGCAATGCATACAAGAAGTGGATCGGTGAGTTGCGCGGCTTGCGTGAACTGCGTGCCGTGCAAGAGAAGGAGGCACAGGAACAGGACCTGCTGGAGCGCGCCAGAGCGGCAGGGTCAACAGGCCCTTCGGAGGTACTGGAAAAGCTTTCCCGCCTTCACGAGGAGCAGGCACCCTATGCCATCGCGCGCGACCTCTTCGTGGAGATGGTGTTCTACGGACCGGAAGTGTTGCGCTTCGCGGAAGGTCATGATGAACTGATCTCCGGCTATTCGGAGCTGACCGGTTCGGAAAAACTCGTCACCCTGCTGGATCAACGCCGAAGTGCCTTGCCTCAGTTCTTCAAGAACTACGATGTGGATGTGGACAAGGCGGTCTTCAAGGCGTTGTTGCCGATCTACAGGGCGTACATGACAGGTCCTCTGGCCCCTGATGTTCTGCAGGAGATCGACCTGCGATTCAAGGGCGACACCGATGCATGGGTCGATGACCTGTACGCGCGAAGTGTTTTTGTTTCACCGGAACGCCTGGCCAAGGCGCTCGATGGCTTCAATGGACGCACGGCCAAGGCACTGAACAAGGATGTGGTCCTGGTGGCTACGCGAAGTTTTTATGCGGCTTTCCTGGAAAAGGTGCGCCCTCAGCTTGCCCTGATGTCCGACACACAGACCGCCCTGATGCGCAGCCATGTGAAGAACATGATGGACCTGTATCCGGAGCGTACCTTCTGGCCCGATGCCAACAGCACCCTTCGCCTGAGCTACGGAGTGGTGGAGGGAAGTGAACCCCGCGATGCGGTGACGTACGGAACCTTCACCACACTGGACGGCATCATGGAGAAGTATGTTCCCGGTGATCCCGAGTTCGATCTGCCCCCCCGATTGATCGAGCTTTTCCATGCCAGGGACTATGGTCGCTATGGCGTGAACGGTACCATGCCGGTCTGCTTCACCAGTTCCCTGCATACCACCGGCGGGAACAGTGGCAGCCCGGTCCTGAACGGAATGGGGCAGTTGATCGGGATCAATTTCGACCGGACGTGGGAGAGCACCATGAGCGACATCCGCTTCGACCCGGAGAAGTGCCGTAACATCAGCGTCGATATCCGATACGTGCTGTTCGTGGTCGACAAATTCGCCAATGCAGGACACCTGTTGGATGAAATGGAACTGGTCTTCAACAACGCTCCCCCCATGATCGATCTTCCCATCCATCGGTGATCGAGGATGTTCTTTTGATATCACTACCGACAAATCTCCACGACCATGAACATGAAGGAATGGAAGGAAGAGCGCAACGCGCTCTGCAAGCGGTTCAAATTCAAGGATTTCTCTGAGGCATTCGCCTTCATGACGCGGGTGGCGTTGCTGGCAGAAAAGATGGGTCACCACCCGACCTGGACCAATACCTACGATACGGTGGAGGTGCGCCTGAGCACCCATGATGCAGGAGATGTGATCACGGAGAAGGATCGCAAGTTGGCAGGGCGATGGACGCACTGCTCGTCTGATCACAAGTGCAGGAAATGGAAAGCCCCCGGAGGACAACTTCCAACGGGGGCTTTCAAATGCGTGTGTTCTTCGTTACCCCACCTTCATCACATTGGCCTTGATCTGGAGCTTGGTCTCCTTGGGCTCCGTATTGGCGATGATGGTCACGGTCTTGGTCTGGGCGTTCTCCTGCTTGCCTGGCTTGTACTCCACCTCGGTGGTTCCGGTACCGCCCGGAGCGATGGGCTCCTTCGGGTAGTTGGGTACCGTGCAACCGCATGATCCCGAGGCGGACTCGATCAGCAACGGCACATTGCCGGTATTGGTGAACTTGAACACATGTTTGTTCTCACTGTCCTGCTTGATCGTGCCGAAGTCGTGCTCCGGTTTGGCGAACGTGATGGTCGTCTTCGGAGTATTGTCCACCACATCAGCGGCTGACGCTGCCATGGGGTCGAAGCTGGCAGGGGTGGGGGTGGAATGGTCGTGGTTGTCCATGGCGACATTGCTTGCGGCCACCACACCTCCACCTTCTGTTGTTCCACTATCGGAGGTGAACTGATGTACGGCCAGGGCCACCAGGGCAATGGCGATCACTGAGAGCAGTGTGATCTGGATCTTGTCTTTCATCGTTGGAAGGATTTCGTGGCGGAAGCGTGAATGAGAGTGCGAAAATAGCCTTACGGAACACTGGCATGCAGGAGTTAACAGACCTTTAACAGGACTTAGTAGCGCGCCATGCCCATGCGTTCGAAGGTGTTGTCCGAAAGCACCTCCAGCGCTTTTTGGAAGCTACGATCCACGGGATTGTCGGCATTCACCACCTGCCAGTAGGCCGAAGTGTTCCATAGATCACGTGCGATCAAGGCTTTGAGGCGCAAGGCGATCAGTGCATGGGAGCGTTCCAGTCCAACGGGGTCGGGTTCAACGCCCTCGCGATCGGCTTCGGCTTGTAGCCCGGACATCAGTGCTTCATCGACCAGGAATGCGGTCCTGAACGTTTCCGGTTCGAGATATTCGGCAAGAAGTTCCTCGCGGTATCGGTCCACATGGTTCAGCGCGAAGGTGTTCAGGATGCCACGGCGCACCAGTTGGCCGAAATAGTCCGAGCTCTGGGCCGTATCGATGGGTACGAAGATGTCCGGCATGATGCCACCACCACCGAACACGACGCGCTTGTTCATCGTGTAGAACTTCATGGTATCAAGGGCATGTACGCTATCCGGGTTCGTAAGCTCCCCGGTGGCGAAGCGCTCGATCTTTTCCCGCTGGTAGGCTTCCACACCCTCCTCGTACGATTTCTGGATGGAACGTCCCGAAGGCGTGTAGTATCGCGAAACCGTCAGGCGCACCGCCGATCCATCGGGCAACATCACCGGGCGCTGCACCAGGCCTTTCCCGAAGCTGCGCCGACCGATGATCAATCCACGGTCCCAGTCCTGAACAGCTCCGCTGACGATCTCGCTGGCACTGGCCGAACCCTCGTCCATCAACACCACGAGACGGCCCTTTTCGAACCTGCCTTCCCTTGTGGCATAGGTGTTCTCACGGGGAGAGGTGCGTCCTTCGGTGTATACCACGAGCTTTCGTTCCCCAAGGAACTCATCGGCCATATCGATCGCCGTTCGGAGGTACCCGCCACCATTTCCCTGGAGGTCCAGGATCAGGTCCTGCATCCCCCTGGCTTGCAACTCCTCGAGTTTCGTGCGGAATTCCTTCATGGTGGTGGCGGAGAACCGGCTCACCTTGACATAACCCACGGTGGGTGTGGCCATGTAGCTGGCCTCCACGCTGTAGATCGGGATCTTGTCCCGTGTGATGACGAAATCCAGGAGGGTCTCCTCTCCCTTGCGCTGGATGCCCACGTTCACCTTGGTACCCTTCTTCCCGCGCAGCCGCTTCATGACGTCACTATTCTTGAATCCGACGCCGGCAACAGTTTCTCCATCGATGATCACCACGCGATCACCGGAACGGATGCCCAAACGCTCCGAAGGCCCCCCGGCGATGGCATCCACCACGTAAATGGTATCGCGAATGATGTTGAACTGGATGCCAACACCCTCGAAATTCCCCTTCAAGGGTTCGTTCACCTCCTCCAGGTCCTCCTTGGGGATGTAGATGGAGTGCGGGTCCAACTCTTCCAGGATGCGCACGATCGCGGCGTCGACCAACGCCGGTTTGTCCACCTCATCCACATACATGCGGTCGATGTGGTAGAGCAGGGATTCAAGTTTGCCGGTGGAGGATTGATCCGCTTGTGCCTGCACGAACGTGGCAGCCAACAGGACCATGGATATGAGGATGGATCGGAACATATGTTGACGGGGTTCTTCGGGCACTTCCCGAATGTAACGTTCGGTGTGCCGGACTGGTTGCCGGGAGGCGTTAACTTCCGTTAAGCCGGGTTTCATTGGAAGCGATAGGTACTGCCAGGCATGAGCTCACCATTGCGATATTTTTCGATGCCCAGCAGGCGTCCGTTCTCATAGTACTTCCACTTTCCGTGCTTCACGCCTTCCTTGTATTTGCCCAGGATGCCCAGTTTTCGGAAAGCCCAGGGCCCTTCGCGTTGGCCATTGCGATACTGTCCCTTGATGGTGATCCGTCCGAACTCATCGTATTCCGTCCAGTCACCATGCAACGAACCCCAGCCATAGACCGCGAAGATGAGCGGCTTTCCATCGGGAAACCAGGCCCTGTACACACCGGAAGGCCTGCCCCGCTTGTGATCGATGCTTACAGCGATGCTGTTCGGGTCGTGCGCATAGCGGCCGATCAACTTGTATTGCTCGGCTGGTTCCACGGTGTCGTAGACGATCGCATAGGTGAACAGGGTATCACCGGAAGGGACGTGCAACGAATCGGGCTGTGCGAGGGCCGGGAGTGTGAAGAGCAGCAGGCTCGTTATGACCGCGACGCGCATGTTCAGGGTTGGGTGGGCGTCCCACGGTCCACTGTGAATTGGACCGATCGTGTGCGCCCCCGTTGATCGGTCAAAGTTAGTTCGTGCCTTCCTGGCATCAGATCGATCGCCAGACGATGGTCCTCGGCGGTGGATCCGAGGTACGTGCCATCAAGGTCCCAATGGACCTGGGCATCGGCATCTCTGTGGGCGGCCTGCATCACCACTTTGCCGAAGCCTCCATCCAGCAGCATCGGCACCAATATATGGGCTTCCGATCTCGGGTAGATGGCTTCCAGTCTCGCGTCCGGATCTCCTCCCACCATCAAGTCGTTCTCCCAGGGTGGGAGCGGACGATGTTGTGGATCGAACTCCACCATGAAATGTTCCATGGCCGGTGGCACGATGAACCAACTCACGGCTTTCGCATCGGGGCCCGGTGTTGTGCGATGGGTGCCATTCGCGTTGACGAGGATGACCCGATGATAGGGGCAGAGGGGAGTCCGTATCGCCGCCTCCAGGACGAGCATGGTATCCACCGGTGTACAATCGACCCCGGCCCTATGGCCACTGATCCGGCAGACGGCCATGGACCGAAGCGCATCGTAGGGTGGCGCGAACCCACGGCCCGCAGGCAGCGCAGCGAAGATCTCGAACAAGGCGGGTGCTGCGGCCAGCGTACCGGTGAGCCCTGGCCTTCCTTCACCGTTCGCATTGCCGGTCCAAACCCCCACAGCGTAATGATCGTTGAGCCCGATGGCCCATGCATCGCGGTGGCCAAAGCTGGTCCCGGTCTTCCATGCGATGTGTTCGGAGCCAGTGAAATGCTGCCAGCCCGCATCCTGTAATGGCCGCTCGGTTCGTTGCAAAGCCTGTATTGTGTGATATACCGCCCCAGCTGTGAGGGGGATGGGCCTTGCTTCATCCTCATCTGCTTCCCTGGTAACGAGTACATGAGGAGGATGCACCAGCCCTTCATTCTTGGGGTGATCAAGGAGTATCCTGCCCATGCTGGCGTAAGCACCTGTGAGTTCCCATAGGCTGGACTCGCCTCCTCCCAGCACCAGTGACAAGCCGTAGTGTTCGGCAGGCCGATCCAACGAATGCAAGCCCATGCTACGCAATTTCCGGAGTGTGCGGTCAACCCCATGCGCGTGCAATGCGCGTACCGCCGGGACGTTGAGCGAACGCGACAGCGCCGACGAAGCCGATACAGCCCCGCGGTACCGCTTGTCGAAGTTGGTGGGAGCGAAACCGGGATAGTAAGTGGGCAGATCGGCGACGAGTTGATCGGGCATCAACGCTCCGTTCTGCAACATGTCCGCATGGAGGAAGGGTTTCAGCAGGCTACCGGTACTGCGTCGCGCGTGAACGATATCCACATCGCCGGAATGGACATTCCCTGCCCCGGGCGCATTGCCGATGTGGACCAGAACGGCGCCGGTCCGCACGTCCACGACGAGCACGGCCGCATTGTGCACTTCGTTCGCGCGCAGCGGAGCCATATGACGTGCCAGGATGCCACCGGCCCGTTCCTGCAACTGCACATCCAGGGTGGTGGCGATCCGGTGGCCTTCATAACCACTGCGTTGTAAGGTGGTGAGAAGATGAGGCGCCAACCGGGGCAGGGGGACGGGCCTTTCAGGCAGTGGTTCTTCAACCGCAAGCGACCAGGAAAGGCTATCCAACGAGCCGTTGTGCATGAGCCTTTTGAGCAGGCGGTCGCGCTTCGCTTTGAGGGCATCGCGGTTACGTCCTGGATGAATGGTGGCCGGAGCGTTGGGGAGAACGGCCAGTGTGGCGCACTCCGCCCAGCCCAACTGTCGTGGGGAACGTCCATACCAACGCCAGGCCGCTGCTTCCAAGCCCACCACGTTCCCGCCGAACGGAGCGTGGGCTGCGTACATGTTCAGGATCGCATCCTTGTCCGCACGCAATTCCAAACGCAGTGCGATGACGATCTCCTGAAGTTTACGCCACACGGTCCGTTGCGCTCCAGGTCGCCCAAGTCGTGCCACCTGCATGGTGATGGTGCTGCCTCCGCTCACGACCCGACCTGCCCGCCGATTCTGAAGGAATGCACGCACCAGGGAAGGAGCATGAATGCCATGGTGTCCGTGGAAGTGCCGATCCTCGAACTCCAGCAGACAGCGTTCGAAGCGCCACGGTATGCTATCCCCGGGAGGCATACGCCACTGCCCATCGGAAGCCACGGTCGCACCCAGCAGATGCCCATGGCGGTCCTCCAGTACCGTGCTGTACGGCTGATCGAACAGGGCAACCATGGGTCCCCACTTTGCCCAAGCTACCAACCCGATCAGGATCACGCCCATCCAAATGATCCAAGGCACTCTATGTTCCGATCCGTGGGCCATGGCGGTTTCCGATCGACTAACGTGGCGCCGAAGTTCGCTGTTGTAGGACCCTGAGACTTTGGTCCAGGGGGCGATGGGTCACCATCCAGTGCACTTTGGCTACGTGAAGCCGACTGTGCGTGATATGGCAGGGGTATCCCGGAAGTTCTTCCTGCGAAGACACCAAGCATGGCGTATACCTTGGCCCAAGTCTCCTCGGCCAGGCGGTATTATATTGCTCCCCTGTGATCCACCCTACCCTCTCACCACTCATGCGTTCCTCCACTATTCTACTGCTTTTCGTGATCTGTTCTTTGCCGCCTATGCTCCATGCACAGGAGACCGTTGGGGGGCTCCCATGGTCCCTGCGAATGGGGTGGGACAATACGGATGTGCCGATGGTGGATGCTGCTGGATTCGACATGGA
>JBGTIB010000316.1:0-3606 GCA_041745875.1 Flavobacteriales bacterium
AAGGGCCACCCGGGTCCAGGTTCCGGAAGGCAGGGCGGCCAGGCCGAGGGCCGCCAGCAGCGCCATCAATGGAACGAGGGGTAGGATGTAGTAGGCATGGAGGGGGAACACATTGCCGGCCTTCAAAATGAAGTAGGCGAAGGGGAGTGCAATTCCCGCGGTAACAAGGATCATGGCCCGATCGCCTGAACGGAAGCTACGCCAGATGCCATAGAGCATGGCGGCGAAGGCCACGTGGCTCATAAGCGCGGAGAATGTGAAGCGCTCCAAGAGTTTCGCCCTGTATTCAACAAGACCGGTCCATCCTTCGGCGAGCGACCGTGGGAAGTAGAGGGCATTCCCGTAGGTATCCAATAAGTGTGGTTGCCAGAAGAAGTACCACCACAGGACCGGGGCCACGGCCAGCCCCAGCCCAGCGAGAACGGCCGATCGGACCCTGGTCTGGACGCCCTTTTCCATGGCCATCAGACCCCAGGGTGCCAGCAGCACGATCGCCGGGATCTTGCACAAACCTCCCAGTGCAGCCAGGGGCACGGCAAGCAGCAACCACCCCCAAACACCACGATGGATGGAACGATCCACAGCGAACAGGGCGATCAGGAGCAGTCCGGCGCTGAAAGTGTCCGGCATGGACTTACGACCGTAGAGGAACCACGCCGACCATAGGAGGATGAAGGTGGCGATGAAAGCCACCCGAGTGCCATATCGTCGTTCGAGCAGACCATGGAAGGCCCAGGCTCCGAGGGTGGAAATGATCAAGGCGATCAGGCGCCCGTACCAGTGTGCGGGTCCGAATAGATGTATCATGACGGCAACAAGTGCATTGAAGCCCGGGAACTCACTGGCTACCACATCGGGCCGTTCCCCGGCCAGGTCCGTGCGGGGTTGCAGCAGATCGAAGGGACCTTCGGCCAGGTTGCGGGCCACCATGTTGGTGAAGGCTTGCCGCCAACTGTGGCTGGCCTCCAGCGGAGGATCGGTGATGCCATAGAGGCGTACCAGCAGGACCAGCAGCAGCCAGAAGCGGATGTCGGTCGGCCAATGTTTCACGGTCCCGTGCTTATTCCACCCGCCGGAAGACCAGTTCGGTGCCCCCCGGGTGGCTCAGGATCAGTTCATTCCCCCGGGTATGGACACGGAGCGGTCCAACGTCCAGCGCGGTAAGGAACGCGCTTTCCACCGTGCCGGGGTATCCTTCGCAATACACCTTGGTCCGTGAGATCGGCCCGAACACAATGTTCTGATGACCGGCTTCGAAGGTTGCAGTGATCCTGTTGCAGCCGCCCCCGCCGAGCATTGTCCCCATTCCGGTATTGAACTCCAGACGCGCTCCATTGCGCAGCTCGGCCTGCCGGATCACATCGCCGTTCAGCCGGTGCAGTATCCACACATCGTGCAGGCGCTGCGGAGGCAGATAGCTGCCACACCCGCTGTACTGCTGCTCTCCAAGTGTATCCTTCGTCACCACACGCACCGTGTACGGGAATTCCTCTCCGCTCATGCTGTCCATGCATCCCTGTTCCTGGATGACGACCTGTAGTTCGCCGCGCTCCGTTCTCGTGTTGAACAACAGGCTGCCGTCCTCCGCAACTTCTGGTTCGATCGCTGTAGCGAACCAGCCTTGTCCATCTTCCAAGGTGCGGAAACCCACGCCCTTCTCAAAATTGATGTCCAGCATCCACTCTGGTTCGTGACCCAAGGAGTAAAAGCCGATGCCGTCGCGGATCTTGCGCTCCCGGAATGCCTGCTGGTTGGTACCCTCCTCGACGTTGTCATCCGCTTGTTGATCGTTGTCGCGCGCATCATGCGTGTAGCGCTCCATCAAATACAGATAGGGCTCCAGCATATGGTTGATGAAGATGCGTTCCTTCTCCTGCGGGAAGCGATGGAAGTATTCACTGTCCGGAAGCAGCGTGATGATGGTGCCGGTGCGCACGTAAAGGTTGGTTTCCGCGTAGGGCGGAGTTTCCAAATGGGGTAGGCTGCGGCGCACAAAGCTGGAGGCCGACTTGCCCAGGAATTTGCGGTAGTTGCTTTGGGCGCGTCGCGTGGGCTTGTCCAGTTTGTTGTAGACGTACTTCGCCGCGACACGCTGTTTCAGCGGCAGGTCTTTCATCCCTTCCTTCGCATTGGTGAAGGGGTTCACGGTATTGAAGTCGTCCACCGTCTGGATGCTCATGGGCACCTCCGGCACCCAGTCCAGCGCATTCACCGTGTTGAAGGCCCAACCGCGGGTATGGTGCTCGTAGTGGTGGGCGAAGTAGGTGTTGCCTGGCTTCGGAGCAGCATTGGCGTAGGTCTTGAACCGGATATCGCCAGGGATCCTTCCAGCGCGTTGCAGCTGCCACACGTGTGCGGTGAACAAGTAGCAGAGTGCGCCACCCTGGCTGTGGCCGGTGATCAGGATGTCGCGCGTGCCGACGGCATATAGTGAGTCGATGCGTGGAAGGATGTCCCGTTGCAGGAAGCCGACGCCAAGCATCCATCCCACATGCACTGCTGCGCGCGGGTCGTCCGCGAGGTGGTAGCGGAAGGAGAAGTCCTCCTCCAACTGCATTTCGCCGGTGGCGGGTATCATGGCAGCGTAACCGTTCTCCAGCCAACTGATGGCATTGGCCGTGGTGCCGCGCAGACTGATCACGGCCGTGCTGCGATCATCGGCGTGCAACTCCCACATGTTGTCCAGGCCCATCACGGGCGAACGATACACGCGGTGAAAGCGGGTGCTTGCTGGAATGTCCATGCCGGCGATCGGTGTATCGACGAAGCTCTTGAAGACCTTCAGCATCTCGATGTTCTCCGAAGCGGAATAGCCGGGTTGGAGCTGGGCGCCGACCGACAATGGCAGGGCAACGCAGAAGGTGATCAGTACACGCATGGATCAGGCTTGTGGACAAAGGAACAACCCGCCTTCACAATGGTTGCAGCTTTCAGAGGCCGCGTTGATCCAGCTCCGCGGCGGCCTTGTGGATGGCCTTGTTGGTACCACGCAGCCTGAAGGCGAATATCACTACCAACAACCCAAAGGCGAACATGACGATCCCCAGCAACCAGGTGACGGACACCAGTGTGCCAGTTGGGTCGAAGATGAGCCAGAGCCCAAGCAGGACCAGGAGCACACTGAGCACGATCCAGTTGGACCAGTATGCGCCTCCTTCATGTCTTGTCCGCAGCGTACGAACCATGAGCAGCACACCCGACCCCACGATCCAGATCCCCAGCATGATCGGCACCAATTCCACCACGCCGGGCTTGGCCAACAGCAGCACACCGATGCCCACGTCCAGCAGGCCCTCCAGCAGGTAGCCTGTCCATTGTGGATTATCGCGGTTCAACACGGCCAGGGCCACTTCGGCCACACCAGCCAGTAAGGCAAGCAGACCGAGGTAGAAGACCAGGGCCGCCAATGCCACTTCAGCGTTGAACAGGATGTAGACGCCCATGATCAGGAGCAACGCGCCCTTCACCGCCAGGAGCCACCAATTCTTGAACATGATCCGATGTTTGGCGATGAAGGTAAGACGGGTGTTATTCAACCGCAGATGGACGCAGATGAACGCAGATACTAAAACCAGGCTCCAGGTCGTCCATCACATTCTGCATCGT